>JBGPVT010000081.1:0-8431 GCA_041491825.1 Xanthobacteraceae bacterium
GTCAGGTATCTCAAACTGAGAAATTATCGAGATTCCATACGCCCTTGCGCCGACTTGTTTCACCGCCTATAAGCCCCGCCATCACGCACGCGGACTAGCTTGCCCACAAGCGGGACGGCATCCGGTGCTGGGCACATGCCCGGCTCGGTCCGCGGAGGCTAACCGGAAGAGGATCAAATGGCGCTTCCCGACTACTCGATGCGTCAGCTATTGGAAGCTGGCGTTCATTTCGGCCATCAATCTCATCGCTGGAATCCGAAGATGGCCCCGTTCATCTTCGGCACCCGCAACAACATCCACATCATCGACCTCGCGCAGACCGTGCCGCTGTTGCACAAGGCGCTCACGGCGGTGAGCGATACGGTCGCCAAGGGCGGACGGATCCTGTTCGTCGGCACCAAACGCCAGGCCTCCGACGCCGTCGCCGATGCCGCCAAGCGTTCGGCGCAGTATTTCGTCAATTCCCGCTGGCTCGGCGGCACCATGACCAACTGGAAAACGATCTCGAACTCGATCGCGCGCCTGAAGAAAATCGAGGAGATGCTGTCGACCGAGACGGGTGCCGCCTACACCAAGAAAGAGCGGCTCACACTCGCGCGCGAGAAGGAAAAACTCGAGCGTTCGCTCGGCGGCATTCGCGACATGGGCGGCGTGCCCGACCTCGTCTTCGTGATCGACACCAACAAGGAAGAAATCGCGATCAAGGAGGCGAAGCGCCTCAATATTCCGGTCGCGGCGATCGTCGACACCAACTCGAATCCCGACGGCATCGTGTTTCCGATTCCCGGCAATGACGACGCCGGCCGCGCGATTACGCTCTATTGCGATCTCGTGGCTAAGGCCGCGATCGACGGCATCTCGCGCGCGCAAGGGCAGGCGGGCGTCGACTTGGGTGCGGCCGAAAAACCCATTATCGAGGACTTGCCGGCGGAAAAGACCGAATGGGAAAAATTCGAGGCACTGCCGGGCCCGGTCGGCGCGTCCGACGATCTCAAGAAGCTGCATGGCGTGAGCCCGGCGATCGAAAAGCAGCTCAACGACCTCGGCTTCTTCCACTACACACAAGTCGCCGCGCTCGGCGGCAAGGACGCGCATCACCTCGGCGAGACGGTGGGCTTGCCCGGCCGCATCGAAACCTGGATCGCGGAAGCGAAAGCGCTTTCGGCCGAGACGGAGTAATTCATGGCCGAGATCAGTGCGAGCCTCGTCAAGGAGCTGCGCGAGAAGACCGGCGTCGGCATGATGGACTGCAAGGCGGCGCTCACGGAAACCAAGGGCAATCTCGAAGCCGCCGTCGACTGGCTGCGGAAGAAAGGGCTCGCCAAGGCCGCGAAGAAAGCGGGCCGCGTCGCCGCCGAAGGCCTCGTCGGCCTCGTCGTCGAGGGCACGAAGGGCGTGCTGGTGGAGGTCAATTCCGAGACCGATTTCGTCGCCCGCAACGACCACTTCCAGGGCCTCGTCAAACTGATCGCGGAGGCGGCACTGCATAACGGCGCCGACGTCGAGAAGATCAGACGCGCGAAGACAGGCAAGGGTACGATCGAGGAAGCGATCGCGCAGGGTATCGCCACCATCGGCGAGAACATGACCTTGCGGCGCGCGGCGGAATTGTCGGTCGGCGCCGGCGCCATCGGCGCCTACATGCACACCTCGATTTCCGAAGGGCTCGGCAAGATCGGCGTCCTCGTGGCGCTCGAATCGAAGGCCAATCCCGCCGAGCTCGCGATTTTCGGCCGCATGCTTGCGATGCACGTCGCCGCCTCCAACCCGCTCGCGGTCGATGCCAAGGGCATCGATGCCAAGACCGTCGCGCGTGAGCGCGATGTGCTCGCCGACAAGGCCAAGGCCTCCGGCAAGCCCGCGAACGTGATCGAGAAAATCGTCGAGAGCGGCCTCAAGACCTTCTACAAGGAAGTCTGCCTCGTGGATCAGCCTTATGTGCACGATCCCGCAAAAACGGTTGCGCAGGCGGTGAAAGAAGGCGAAGGAAAGCTCGGCCAGCCGATTGCGATCAAGGGATTCGTGCGGTACGCGCTCGGCGAAGGCGTGGAAAAACAAGAGCAGGATTTCGCCGCCGAGGTAGCCGCGGCCGCGAGCCAAAGCTGAATCCGGCGGGGGCGGATTGAATGGCGAAGCCCCATTACAAGCGCGTTCTCGTCAAGGTCTCGGGCGAGGCATTGCAGGGACGCGGAGCCGAAGGGTTGCATGCGCCGGCGCTTGCGCGCATCGCCGCGGATCTTGCCGAGGTGAGAAAACTCGGCGTCGAGACGGCGGTCATCGTCGGCGGCGGCAATTTCATTCGCGGCGCCACCCTTGCGGAAAGCGGCATCGAGCGCGCGGCGGCCGACGCCATGGGCATGCTCGCGACCGTGATCAACGCGCTCGCGCTCGAAGGCGCGATCGAGCGCGCGGGGGCCTCCGTCCGCACGCTCTCCGCGGTTTCAATGCCGAGCCTATGCGAGCCCTATGCGCGCCAGCGCGCCAACGCCCATCTCAAGCAGGGACATATCGTCCTCTTGGCGGGCGGCACTGGAAATCCGTATTTCACCACCGATACCGGCGCCGCGCTGCGGGCTGCCGAACTCGGTTGCGACGCGATCCTGAAGGCGACCCAGGTCGACGGCGTCTACGACAGCGATCCGAAATCCAACCCGAAGGCGAAGCGCTTCGACAAGCTCACGCATGACGAGGCGCTTGCGCGCGATCTCAAGGTGCTGGACGCGGCGGCCTTCGCGCTTGCTCGCGAGGCGAAGCTGCCTATCATCGTGTTTTCGATCCGCGAGGCGGGCGCGATTACCGCCGCGGTCAAGGGCGAGGGCAAGTCGACCATCGTTACGCCGTGATGGCGGCCAAAGAGGGCTGGAGGTGAAGACGCATGAAACCGGGTGCTTTCGATCTCGCTGACGTCAAGCGGCGCATGCAGGGCTCGCTCAACACTTTGAAGCAGGAACTCGGCGGGCTGCGCACGGGCCGCGCGTCGGCCCATCTCGTCGAGCCCATTCACGTCGAAGCCTACGGCTCGCAGATGCCGATGAACCAGGTCGCGAGCGTCAGCGTGCCCGAGGCGCGGCTGATCTCGATCCAGGTCTGGGACGCCTCCGTCGTCAAGGCGGTCGAAAAGGCCATTCGCGATTCCAATCTCGGCCTCAGCCCTTCGACCGAGGGGCAAGTGATCCGCATCCGCATCCCCGAGCTGAACCAGGAGCGCCGCCAGGAACTCGTCAAGGTCGCGCACAAATACGCCGAGGCCGCGCGCATCGCCGTCCGCCACGTTCGCCGCGACGGGCTCGATCACCTGAAGAAGCTGCAGAAGGACGGCCACGTGAGCGAGGACGAAATCAAGCGCCACGAGGGCGAGGTCCAGAAGGCGACCGATCAGGCGATCACCGATATCGACCAGACGCTGGCGACCAAGGAAAAGGAAATCATGTCGGTTTGACGGAAACCGAAGAAACTCAAAATGTCATTGCCCGATCCCGTATCCGTATCCGATGCCGTTTCGCTCGACCCGCCGCTTCACGTCGCCATCATCATGGACGGCAACGGGCGCTGGGCGGCGGCGCGCGGATTGCCGCGCCGGGAAGGGCATCGCCGCGGCGTCGAGGCGCTGCGGCGCACGGTGCGCGCGGCGGGCGATCTCGGCATCAAGGTGCTGACCATCTATTCCTTCAGCGCCGAGAACTGGTCGCGGCCGGCCGAAGAGATCAACGACCTGATGGGGCTGTTGAAGCGTTTCGTGCGCAAGGACCTCGCCGAGCTGCACGAGAACGGCGTCCGCGTGCGGGTGATCGGCGACCGCAAGGGTCTCGATCCGGAAGTGTTCGCGCTTCTCAACGAGGCGGAGCAACTGACCGCGAATAACGAGCGCACCACGCTCGTCGTCGCCTTCAACTATGGCGGCCGCCAGGAAATCGCGCGCGCCGCGCGCAAGGCCGCGGAGGACGCGGTCGCGGGCAAGCTCGATGTGGCTGCGATCGATGCCGGCACGATCGAGGCCAACCTCGATACCGCCGGCTTGCCCGACCCCGATCTCGTGATCCGCACGAGCGGCGAGCAACGCATCTCGAATTTTCTCCTGTGGCAGGCGGCCTATGCCGAATTCGTGTTCCTGCCGATCTACTGGCCGGATTTCGACCGCGCGGCGCTGGAAGCCGCGATCGTGGAATATCGCCGCCGCGAGCGCCGCTTCGGCGGCGTCACCGCGCGCACGGGATCCTGACTTGGTCTCGGCGCGCGAGTTGGCCCGGCCCGCCACGAAGAGCGCCAAGCGCCGGGCGAACGAGCTCTTGCTCCGGACGTATTCGTCGATCGTGCTCGGCGCGCTGGCGCTGGCGGCGACGTGGGCGGGCGGAACTATATTCGCGCTGTTCTGGCTCGTGGCCGCGATCGGCGTGTTGTGGGAGTGGATGCACGTCACTTCGCTGCGGCCGCTTTGGCTCGTCGCGGGTATGATTTACGCCGGCATTTTCCTCGTTTCGATGCTGTCGTTGCGGAGCGATCCGCACCTCGGCTTGGTCGCGCTGATCTGGCTGTTCGCGCTGATCTGGACCACCGACATCGCGGCCTATTTCACCGGCCGGGCGCTCGGCGGTCCGAAGCTTTGGCCGGCCGTGAGCCCCAACAAGACATGGTCGGGCGCGATCGGCGGCACCATCGGCGGGCTCGTGGCGGGAGCCGCGGCGCTCGCGGCCGCGGGTCTTACCTTGCGGCCGATCCACGCCCTCGTCATGCTCGCGGTCGTCATCGCGGCACAACTCGGGGATCTCATGGAATCGGCCATCAAACGCCGCTTTGGCGTGAAGGATTCGAGCCAATTGATCCCGGGGCATGGCGGCTTGATGGATCGCTGCGACTCGCTGGTGGCGGCGGCGGCCGTTGCGCTGTCGATCGGATTGGCAAGGGCGGGGATGACCGCGCCGGCCGAAGGATTGCTGTTGTGGTGAGCGCGCAAACAACAAAGAGCGGGAAGATCGCCGTCAGCATTCTCGGCGCCACCGGCTCGATCGGGAAAAGCACGCTCGATCTCGTTCGCCGCGCGCCCGAGCGCTTTGAGATCGCGGCACTCACGGCGCGCCGCGACGGCCGCAAGCTCGCGGCGCTCGCGCGCGAGCACGGCGCCAAGCTCGCGGTGGTGGCGGAGCCCGAGGGCTACCGCGAACTTTGCGATGCACTCGCGGGCAGCCAAATCAAGACCGCCGCCGGGCGCGAGGGATTGCTCGCCGCCGCCCGCGAGGCCGCCGATGTCCTCATCGCCGCGATCTCGGGTGCGGCGGGTCTCGAGCCGACGCTCGCCGCACTCACGGCCAAACGCCGTATCGCGCTCGCGAACAAGGAGTGCCTGGTTTCGGCCGGCCGCCTGTTCATGCGGGCGGCGAAATCGTCTGGCGCCGTGGTGCTGCCGCTCGATTCCGAGCACAACGCGGTCTTTCAGGCGTTGATGGCGGGCCCGCGCGAAGCCGTCGAGCGCGTCACGCTGACCGCCTCGGGCGGGCCGTTCCGCACCTATACCGCCGAGCGCCTCGCGCGCGCGGTGCCGGAGGAAGCGCTGCGCCATCCGATCTGGTCGATGGGCGCGAAAATCTCGATCGATTCAGCGACGCTCATGAACAAGGGGCTGGAGCTGATCGAAGCGCATCATCTCTTCGAACTCGCGTCCGCCCGGCTCGACGTGCTCGTCCATCCGCAATCGGTCGTGCATGCGCTCGTCGCCTTCAGGGACGGCGCGGTTGTCGCCGGCCTTTCGGTGCCCGACATGCGCGTGCCGATCGCTTACTGTCTCGGCTGGCCGGATCGCCACGCCTGGGAAGCGCCGCGGCTCGATCTCGCGGCGCTCGCAAACCTCAGTTTCGAGCCGCCGGACCTCGCCCGCTTCCCGGCGCTCAGGCTCGCGCGGGCGGCGTTGGAGGCGGGCGGGGCGATGCCCACCGTGCTTAACGCCGCGAACGAAGTGGCGGTCGAAGCGTTTCTGGCACGTCGAATAGGCTTTCCGGGCATACCCGCGGTGGTCGAAATCGCGCTGGAACGGGCTGTTTCCGAGGGTTTGCGCGAGCCCGCGACAATCGAGGAGGCGCTCGCCGTTGACCATGTTGGCAGAAGTATAGCCCGTACCCTCTTGCCCCAATTTGCCGCAAAGGCATCCTAGGCCGATAACGGTTTGGAAAGGATGTGAATATGGATTTTTTCTCGGGTTTGCACTTCTGGGGCGACTCCGCCCTTGGCTCCATACTCCCCTTTCTGTTCGTTCTCACCGTGGTCGTGTTCTTCCACGAGCTCGGTCATTTCCTGGTCGCGCGCCGCTGCGGCGTGAAAATCGACGCCTTCTCGATCGGCTTCGGACCGGAACTCTTCGGCTTCTATGACCGGCATGGCACGCGCTGGCGTCTCGCCTCGATTCCGCTCGGCGGCTATGTGCGTTTCCATGGCGACGACAGCGCCGCCAGCACCCCGGATCTCGCGGCGCTCGACCGCATGAGCGCGGCGGAGCGCAATGTTTCTTTCTTTCACAAGCCGGTCGCCCAACGCGCGGCGATCGTCGCGGCGGGCCCGATTGCGAATTTCGTGCTCGCGATCGCGATTTTCGCCGGCATTTTCACCGTATTCGGCAAGTCGGCGAGCCCCGCGCGCGTGCATACCGTGGCGCCCAATAGCGTGGCGGCAAGCGCGGGCTTCAAGGAAGGCGACCTCGTGCTCTCGATCGACGGGCGCAAGATCGAAACCTTCTCGGACATGCAGCGCATCGTCACGATCAGCCCGGGTCAAACGCTCGTTTTCGTCGTCGAGCGCGGCAGCGCGCAGGTGACGTTGAGTGCCGTGCCCGCACTCGAGGAGCACAAGGACCGCTTCGGCAATGTCTATCGCTTGGGTCGTCTCGGCATCACCGGAATTCTCGACGCCCCGAAGCCGGTCGGTCTCGTGCAAGCGGTGGGGTTCGGGGCGGCCGAGTGCTGGTTCGTCGTCGACCGGACGCTCTCCTACATCGGCGGCGTCATTGTCGGCCGCGAATCGGCCGATCAGCTGGGCGGTCCGTTGCGCATCGCCCAGGTCTCGGGCCAGGTCGCCTCGATCGGGTTTGCCGAGCTTCTCAACCTGACGGCGGTGCTGTCGGTCAGCATCGGCCTTCTGAACCTCTTCCCGATCCCCTTGCTCGACGGCGGTCACCTTTTGTTCTATGGGATCGAGACCATTCGGGGTCGCCCGTTGAGCGAAAAGGCACAGGAACTCGGGTTCCGGATCGGGCTCGCGATTGTCCTCATGCTGATGATCGTCGCGACCTGGAACGACATCCTGCACCTGACTGCGCTTTAAGGCCGCGCCTCTTAACCGCCCAGAATTGGAGGATTGCCCGGATTCGGACGAACTTTCGCCCGTAGCCCCTGGCAATCATTCCGAAACTCATCACGGGCAGGCTAGGGCCTGCACTTGCGGGGTTGGGGAGCGGGCGGCCGCTACCAGGTGTACGGGGTGAAATCGACCGTGGCTGTTCGGCCACGGAGGCCGGGAAAGCGCCCGGCTGCGGCGGTGGGGCGTTGGCAAGTGCATGAAAAATCATTAAAAGTTTCGAGAACGGTGAGAATCCGCGCGCTTGCGTGCGCGGATGCGGACGGCCGCGCTTGTAAAAAGGGCGGCCTCAGAGGGGACGGCAGGTCGCGTATCGCATGAAACTTCAAGTCCGCGTTCTTTGCAGGATCGCCCTCCTCGCGGCCATCGCCTTTGGCGGGGCCGTGGGCGCCGGAGCCGTATCCATCGCGGCCTCCAACCCAGCACTCGCCCAAACGGTGGTTGCCGCCGTCGTCGTGCAGGGCAACCGGCGCGTCGATAGCGAGGCGATCGTCGGCTATGTCGGCATCAGGCCCGGCGAGCGGGCCGATCCCCTCAAAATCGACGAAGCGCTGAAAACGCTCTACGCCACCGGTCTTTTCGAGGACGTGCGGATCAATTTGGTCGGCAACCGGCTGGTGGTGACGGTGGTGGAAAACCCGGTCATCAGCCGCATCGCGTTCGAAGGCAACAAGAAGGTCAAGGACGAGACGCTGCTCGCCGAAATCCAATCGAAAGCGCGCGGGCCGTTGTCGCGCAACACCGTGCAAGCCGACGTGCAGCGGATCATCGAAGTCTATCGCCGCGGCGGCCGCTTCGACGTGCGGGTCAACCCTAATATCATCGACCGCGGGAACAGCCGCGTCGACCTCGTCTTCGAGATCAACGAAGGCGACAAGACGAGCATCAAGAAGATCGTATTCGTCGGCAACAAGGCATTTTCCGATTGGAAGTTGCGCGACGTCATGACGACAACGGAAACCAACTGGCTGAGCTGGATCAAGAGTACGGACGTCTACGACCCGGATCGCGTCAGCGCCGACCAGGAGCTCTTGCGGCGCTTCTATCTCAAGAACGGCTACGCCGACTTCCGCATCATCTCGGCGAATGTCGA
>JBGPVT010000082.1:0-8417 GCA_041491825.1 Xanthobacteraceae bacterium
AATCGCGGGATGGGTCTTGAAGCGCTGGAATTCCTCGAACGGCGCGATATAGGGATTTTTGTAATTCAGATGAACGACGAAGCCGACGATCACCTGCTGATCTTCCATGTGATAGAGAAACGAGCCGCCGCCGGTCGAGTTGTCCAACGGCCAGCCGAAGGTGTGTTGCACGAGGCCGGGCCGGTGCTTCTCGGGCGCGACTTTCCATAGCTCCTTCAGGCCGAGGCCGAATTTTTGCGGATCGCGGCCGGCGGCGAGCCCGAAGCGGGCGATCAACTGCTTCGACAGCGAGCCGCGCGCGCCCTCGGCGAACAGCGTGTATTTTCCGCGCAGTTCCATGCCGCGGGTGAATTCCGCCCGGTGCTCGCCGCTCTTCGAAACCCCCATGTCGCCGGTGGCGACGCCGGCGACCGCGCCGTTCGCGCCGAACAAGACTTCCGCCGCGGCGAAGCCGGGATAGATCTCGACGCCCAACGCCTCCGCCTTCTTCGCGAGCCAGCGGCAGACATTGCCGAGCGAGACCACGAAATTTCCGTGGTTCGACATCAAGGGCGGCATGACGAAATTCGGGATCCGGATCGCGCGCGTTTTCGAGAGCCAATAGAAGTAGTCGTCGGTGACCGGCATCTTGATCGGCGTGTCGCTCTCCTTGCGCCATTCCGGCAATAGAAGGTCGAGGGCGATCGGGTCGATCACCGCGCCCGACAGGATGTGGGCGCCGACCTCCGAGCCCTTCTCGACCACGACGACGGAAATTGCGGGCGAAATCTGTTTGAGCCGGATCGCGGCGGAAAGGCCCGCGGGCCCCGCGCCCACGATCACCACGTCGAATTCCATGTTTTCGCGGGGCGGCAGTTCGGTTTTGCTCATGGTTTGCTCCCGCGGCAGTTTTCCCCCGTTTTCGGCCGAATGACAATCGGAAGCCGGTTGACGTGGCGTCATTTGCGCTAAACTTCCCGCATGCCGCCATCGCCCCCGCCAAACGCCCTCGACATCCTCGCCTTTCACCGCGATGCGGGCGTCGATATCGCGCTCGAAGACGCGCCTATCGATCGCTTCGCGGAAAGCGTTTCGCAGAGCGAACAATCTCGTCATCCCGGAACCCGGGAAGCGGTTGCCCGCAATCCGGAACCGCAGACGTTGCAAAATCGAAGCGGTGGCGCGGGATCCCGGGTTGCGGACTTCACTTTGCGAGATGACGGCCAGAAATATTCCGCCGCCCCCGTGCCGCCCGATGCCGCCGCGATCGCCGCGCGGGAGGCGGTGAAAAGCGCGAAAACGCTCGACGAATTGCGCGACGCACTTTCGCGTTTCGAAGGCTGCGCGCTCAAGAACACGGCGAAGAACCTCGTCTTCGCCGACGGCAACCCGAAGGCGCGCGTGATGTTCGTGGGCGAGGCGCCGGGCGCCGACGAGGACCGCGAGGGCCTGCCCTTCGTCGGCCGCTCGGGCAAGCTGCTCGATCGCATGATGGCGGCGATCGGCCTCGACCGCACGAGCGCCTATATCGCCAACATCGTGCCGTGGCGGCCGCCGGGAAACCGCACGCCGACGCCGCAGGAGTCGGCGATTTGCCTGCCGTTCATCCGGCGGCAGATCGAGCTCGCCGATCCCGACATCCTGATCTGCCTCGGCAAGCCGTCGATGCAGACCTTGCTCGGGATCAACGACGGCATCAAAGCCTCGCGCGGCCGCTGGCGCGAGTACGACACCGGCAGCCGGGTCATCAAGGCGATGGCGACCTTCCACCCGGCTTACTTGCTGCGAACGCCCGCCGAGAAGAAATTCGTCTGGCGCGACATGCTGGCGCTGAAGAAGGCGTTGAACAGTTAGTTCCGGATTTTTACTTCGTCATGCCCGGGCTTGACCCGGGCATCCATACGGTCTGTCAACGCGTGCTGAATTTCATCATGGATTGCCGGGTCAAGCCCGGCAATGACAACAATAGCTACGACAGCCCCACGAGCCGCATCGAGAGCGCCTTCAAATTCGCCCGCGCCTCCTCGTCATAGGCCTGCTCGATCGCGCGCGACTCGCGCTGGCCGTTGAAGAAGAGCCCGCTCCGGCCCGACAACTCCTCGGAAACGATCTGCTTCAGAATCGCGTCGGCGCCCTCCTCCACCGAGGAGATCGGCGAGTTGCCGCTCTCGCGCACCATGGTGGTGTTCATGTAGGTCGCCGGGTGCAGCGCGTTGGCGGTGACGCGATGAGGGTCGAGTTCGTGCGAGAGGTCGATCGTGAACATGATCTGCGCGAGCTTGCTCTGGCAATAGGCGCGCGTGCCGTTGTAGCCCTTCTCCAGCATCACGTCGCCGAAGTCGATCGCTTGCTGCCCGAGCGACGAAATATTGACGATGCGCGCGGGCGCGCTTTCGACGAGGCGCGGCAACAAGAGATAAGTGAGCAAAAATCCCGCGAGGTAATTGACGGCGAAGCGAAGCTCGAAACCGTCCTTGCTCAAATGCCGGTGATTTTTGTCCGCGCCCGAGCCGATGCCGGCGTTGTTGACGAGGCAATCGATGCGGTCGCGGTCGCGCAGCACCGCCTCGGCGAGTTCGCGCACCTCGGCGAGCGAGGAAAAGTCGGCCTGATAGAACGTCGCCATGCCTTTCTTGGGCTGCGCCCGCGCGCCGCAAATTTCCCGCAACACCTGTTCGGCGCGCTGCTGGCTGCGGCCATGAATGAGAACATTGGCGCCCTCCGCCGCGAGGCGCTTGGCGACGACGCGCCCGACGCCGTCGGTCGAGCCGGTGACGAGAATGGTTTTTCCTTCGAGCCGCATGCCCGCGTCCTTCCGCGCCCATGAAATCTAACGGCCGGCGGCAAGTCGTGGCAGCGGGGAAAACGCGCGGCGGCTATGCTTGGACGGCACGCATGATGCAATGCGGAAAAATTCGCGCGGGCGAAGCTATTGCTGGAGCTACGGCACCGGCGGAATGATCGCCCAGCCGAGGCGCACGGGATCGAGCCGGCCCTGCCGCACCCACGAAAGCGTCAGCGGCGCTTCCGGCACGAACAGCGGCAAATTCGCCGCGAGCGCCGCGGGCGGCGCCGTGTTGCCGCGGAAGATCG
Source organism: Xanthobacteraceae bacterium (assembly GCA_041491825.1). GTDB lineage: Bacteria > Pseudomonadota > Alphaproteobacteria > Rhizobiales > Xanthobacteraceae > Palsa-892. The sequence continues at coordinate 3,073 of JBGPVT010000082.1, forward strand.
GCCAGATCACCACGGCGCCTTTCGCGCGCAAGTCGCCCTCCTTGATCCAGGGCGCGAGCAGAGCATCGCCGTTCGGAAACGCATGCGGGCGGTCGCGGCTCGCGAGCGCGACTTCGCCCGCGGTCACCGGGTCGGCGACGACGATCTCGAGGCGCTTGCCGGTGCGGGCGCGAAACGTCTCGGTCGCCGCCCGCGCGACCTCCGCCGCGGGCCAGTTGGTGGGCAAGCCGCGGTTCCCCACCCACGGCGCGACGAAGCCGGTGAGCGCGTCGAGGAGAGGCGGCAGCATGAAGAGCATGATCGCGACGAACGCCGCCGCGCGTTGGCGGTGGATGTACAGGCTTTCGCCCGCGAGCACGACGGCGAAAAGTCCTGAATAAAGCAGAAGCGGCGCGAAGGCGCCGATCGTCGCTCGCAGGCCAAGCGCGGTCGCCGCGATGCCGGCGAGAACGAAAGGCAGCGTTGCGAGCACGAACACCGTGACAAGCGTGAAGCTCGTGATCGGCGCGCGCGATACGACCGTCGCCGCCGCGCGGCTGCCGCCGAGCAGCGGGGAAGCGATGACGATCAAGACGAGAAGCCCGAGATGGCCGGCGAGCGCGCCGCCGAAGGCCTCATAGGCTTTCATGGCGCCCTGCGGCTCGACCGCCGCCGCGTCCTCGATCAATCCCGAGAAGCCGTGGGTGACGAGCCAGGCCACGCGGGGTGCCGCGACGATCACCAGGACGATGAAGGCCATCAAGGCGCCGCCATAGGAATCGTGCGCTCGCAGCGTCGCGCGCCCGGTCGAGGTCGCAAACGTCAAGCCGGCAAGGGCGGCGAGCAGAAAAATGCCGAGCGCGCCCGCATAAGGAAGGAGCCCGAGGGTCAGGCCGAGGAGCAGCCAGGCGCGTTGATTCCCCTCCCTCACCGCGCGCCACCAGGCGAGAACGGCGCCGGCGACGAGCGGCATCTGGAGAACCGCGGAGTCGAGCGCGCCCACCGGAAAGGTGACCGGATGGACGCCGACCATGACGAGGGCCGCGATCGCGCCTTGCCGCTCGCCCACGACGCGGCGCGCGAGCGCGAAGATGAGCCAGCCCGTGATCGCGACCATGGCGGGGCCCAGCATCTTCACCGCTACGATCGAGCGCGTCGCGGCGTAAACGGCCTGCATCAGCCACGGCGCCAGCGGCGGCAGGCCGGGATAGCCGAGCATCCATTCGCGCCCGGTGGCGAGCCCGAGCGCGATTTTCGGGCTCGGCGTCGGCTCCGAGATCATGGGAGCGAGCGTCCACAAGATCGCATGCAAAATCAGCGCGCCGGCGACGAAGGAGCCCGCATGCGCGCGCAGCGCTTCGACGAAAATCGAGGCCTCGAGCGGCCCCGGCTGCGATCTCGGTGCGAGCATTAGAACACTATTGGTTGGCTGGGCAGCGCGTTTCTAGCATTTTGCCCGTGCATGACTTTCTCACTTGTCATGCCCGGCCTTGTGCCGGGCATCCACGCCTTTGCCAAGAATTAAGACGTGGATGGCCGGGACAAGCCCGGCCATGACAATATCCCCACAGCGCAACCAGTTCACACTTTTCGGGATCATGCTCTAGTTTTCGATAACAATGCCGTGGGCGGCCATGACCGGCGCGAAGGAGCGCCGATGATGCACGCAGGGGCCGAGCTTTTCCAGCGCCGCGAAATGCCCGTCGGTCGAATAGCCCTTGTGCTGCTCGAAGCCGTAGCCGGGAAGTGCTGCCCCCAGCTGCCGCATCAGCCGGTCGCGCGTGACCTTGGCGACGATCGAGGCGGCGGCGACCGAGGCGACGATGCCGTCGCCGCCGATCACCGCCCGCACCTCGCACGCAAGCGCGAGCCCGTCGCGGCCGTCGACGAAGACGAGCGAGGGCATGCGCGGCAAGCCGCAAACCGCGCGCGCGAGCGCCCACAGGCTCGCGCGCAAAATGTTGTCGCGGTCGATGCGCGCGGGCGGGGCGGCGGCGATGGCAAACTCGGCGGTGGCGGCGATCTGCTCGAACAAATCCTCGCGCTCCTCCGGCTCTAAGCGCTTCGAATCGTTCAGCCCCTTCGGCACGCGCGCGGGATCGAGAATGACGGCCGCCGCCACCACCGGGCCCGCCAGCGGTCCGCGGCCGGCCTCGTCGCAGCCGGCGACGAGCGCGTGCCCGCGCCGGTAGGCATTGGCCTCGCGGGCGAAGGTCGGCCGCTGCAGGGGCGGTCTTGGCGCGGGATTCATAGGGCGCGCGATCCGGTTCGAGTTGCCTAGCGCCTACCCTATCTTCGCGATCATCCAAAGCCCCGATTGCAGTAAACCCACAGCTCCGCCACAATCGGCCTTAAGGATCGGCGCGCTTCATTTTGCAGGAGAGATCAAATGCTGTGGGACGATTTCCGGCGCAGCGCCAACGTCGAGGATCGCCGCGACTCAGGACCGATGACCGGCGGCGGCATGGGCGGCGGCAGCGGCCTCGGCATCGGCGGCCTCATCATCGTCGGGCTGATTTCCTGGGCGCTCGGCATTGACCCCCGCATCCTGATCGGCGGCCTCGAAACGGTGCAGGGCCAGCGCCCGGCGCAGCAACAAGGGCCGATGCCGGCGGCGAAGACCGGAACGCCGGCCGACCGGCAGGGCCAATTCGTCGCCGCCGTGCTCGGCGACAGCGAGGACCGCTGGACGGAAATTTTCCGCCAGCAATTCGGCCGCGCCTACCAGCCGCCGCGGCTCGTGCTCTTCCGCGGCGCGACGCAATCGGGCTGCGGTTTCGCCCAGGCCGCCATGGGGCCGTTCTATTGCCCGCGCGACCAGCGCGTTTATCTCGACACCTCGTTCTTCAACGATCTCGAGCGCCGCTTCCGCGGCTGCAGCGGCAAGGCCTGCCAATTCTCGCAAGCCTACGTCATCACCCACGAGATCGGGCATCACGTGCAGAACATGCTCGGCATCCTGCCGAAGGTGCAGCAGGCGCAACAGAGCATGGGCGCGAGCCAGCGGAACGCCGCGCAGGTGCGCGTCGAGCTGCAGGCCGACTGCTACGCCGGCGTCTGGGCCAACCGCTCGCAACAGAAGTGGAAGTTCCTCGAGCAAGGCGACATCGAGGCGGCGCTGCAGACCGCTTCCGCGATCGGCGACGACCGCCTGCAGAAACAGGGGCAAGGCTATGTCGTGCCCGATTCCTTCACCCACGGCTCGTCGGCGCAGCGCATGCAGTGGTTCCAGGCGGGCTTCAAGAGCGGCCTGGTGAGCGACTGCAATACCTTCGGGCAGGGCGCGAGCTGAAGGCGACGCCCGCTGCACTCGCCGTTCGCCCGGCCGCCTCCGCGGTCGATGCGCCGGTCATGCATCGCGCGCGCTGACCGGCTATAAGAAGGCATGTCCGGTCTCGATCTTTCCAAGCCCTTCGTGCCGCTCTCGATCGCGGTGCTGACAATTTCCGACACGCGCGATCGGGCCTCGGACAAATCCGGCGCGTTGTTGCAGGCGCGGATCGAAGCCGCCAGCCACAAACTTGCGGCGCGCGCGATCGTCAAGGACGACGTGAAGGCGATCCGCGCCCGGGTGAAGGCGTGGATCAAGGACAAGAAGATCGACGTGGTGATCACCACCGGCGGCACCGGCTTTACCGGGCGCGACGTGACGCCCGAGGCGGTCGAGCCCTTGTTCGAAAAGCGCATGGACGGCTTCTCGGCCCTCTTCCATCAGATTTCCTTCGGCAAGATCGGCTCCTCGACGATCCAGAGCCGCGCCACCGCCGGCACCGCGAACTCGACGTTTATTTTCTGCCTGCCCGGCTCGCCGGGCGCCTGCCGCGACGCCTGGGACGAAATCCTCGTGCACCAGCTGGACTTGCGGCACCGGCCCTGCAACTTCGTGGAAATCCTGCCGCGCCTCGGCGAGCATCTGAAGCGGGTAAAGGCGAAGAAATAACCGACGAGATTATCGGAGCGGCGATTGACTGCTGACGCACGCGCTCGGGTCGTGATCATCGGCGCCGGATTTGGCGGGCTCGAGGCCGCGCGCGCGCTCGCGAAAGCGCCGGTCGAGGTGACGATCGTCGATCGCCAGAACCATCACTGCTTCCAGCCGCTCCTGTATCAGGTAGCGACGGCGGTGATTTCGCCCGCCGACATCGCCTGGCCGATCCGCGGCATCCTGCGCCGGCAGCAGAACGCGCGCGTGGTGATGGGAACGGTGACCGGCATCGACAAGAAGGCGCGCATCGTGCACGCGGACGACATCGACCTTCCCTACGACTATCTCGTGCTTTCCACCGGTGTCACGCATTCCTATTTCGGTCATCCCGATTGGGAAGCGAGCGCGCCCGGGCTGAAGACGCTCAACGACGCCATCGAAATCCGTCGCCGCATTTTGCTCGCCTTCGAGCACGCGGAGATCGCGGCGAGCGAGCGGGACCGGCGGCGGCTCTTGACCTTCGTCGTCGTCGGCGGCGGGCCGACGGGCGTCGAAATGGCGGGCGCCATCGCCGAGATTGCGCGGCAGACGCTGCGCTTCGACTTCCGCCGTATCGATCCGCGCTCCTCGCGCATCGTGCTGATCGAGGCGGGGCCGCGCATTTTGCCGACCTTTCCGGAGGAGCTTTCGGCCTATGCCAAGCGCTCGCTCACGCGCATGGGCGTCGAGGTCATGACCTCGGCGATGGTCACCGCCTGCCATCGCGACGGCGTCTCGCTCGAGGAGAAGCGCATCGATTCGGAATCAATCGTGTGGGCCGCCGGCGTCGTCGCCTCGCCCGCCGCGGAATGGATCGGCGCCGAGCACGACCGCGTGGGCAGGATCAAGGTCGGGCCGGATCTCGCGGTGCCCGGGCATCCCGAGATTTTCGCCATCGGCGACACCGCGGCACCGCCTGCGCCCGTTCCCGGCATGGCGCCGGCCGCCAAGCAAATGGGCCGCTATGTCGGAGAACTCATCCGCGCCCGCGTCGAAGGCGGCCTGGAGCCGAAGCCCTTCGTCTATCGCCACGCCGGCGATCTTACCACCATCGGCCGCAAGTCCGCGGTGGTGAAACTCTCGCGGCTCCAGCTCACCGGCTTCATCGGCTGGCTGTTCTGGGGCGTCGCGCACATTTATTTCCTGATCGGCATCCGCAACCGCTTCGTGGTCATGATCACGTGGCTGTGGAGCTACCTCACCTATCAGCGCGGGGCGCGGCTGATCACCGAGCGCTGACCTCACTCATTCGAAGCAATGAATTCCGCGAGGATTTTCGCCGTCTCCGCCGGAAACTGATCGACGAAAAAATGCCCGCCGGGGAGCGAGGCCGGCCGCACATTTGCGCAGCGTTTTCTCCACTCGGCGGCGAGATCGAAATATTTGTGCATCAAGCCGGCCA
>JBGPVT010000083.1:0-8353 GCA_041491825.1 Xanthobacteraceae bacterium
GACGCGGGCGGTCGCGCGCGCGCCGTCGATGCTGACGACGTAGCTCGTCTCGCGCGCGCCGTTGAAACCGAAAGCGTCGCGCGCGTCCCACGGCGAATGCCGCTCATCGGAGCGTTTTCGCGCCCGCGCGGACATCAGCGCTTGCTCGCGGGCGACCAGTTTTTCGACCGCGCGCGCGGCGGCGGCGAAATCGGTCGGGCGCGGCGAGGAGCCGAGTGCCACTGTCTCGCGCGCGATCAATCCGGTGTCGATGTTTCCCGCGCGTACCGAGGGCAGCGTCACCAGCGCATGCAGGAACGCCACATTGCTGCGGGGGCCCACGATCACCGTGTCATCGAGCGCACGCGCAAGACGGCCGAGCGCCTCCTCGCGCGTGAGTGCATGGGCGATCAGTTTCGCGATCATCGGATCGTAGAACGGCGTCACTTCGTCGCCCGCCTCCACTCCGCTATCGACCCTGATCCCCTCGCCTTGCGGGAATTGCAGCGCCAAGAGCTTCCCGGTCGAGGGCAGGAATCCTTTTTCCGGATCCTCGGCGTAAAGCCGCACCTCCACCGCGTGGCCGCGCAAGCGGATTTCTTCCTGGGTGAGCGGCAGCTTTTCTCCGGCCGCCACGCGGAATTGCCACTCGACGAGATCGAGCCCGGTCACCATCTCGGTCACCGGATGCTCGACCTGCAGCCGCGTGTTCATTTCGAGAAAATAATATCCGTCGGTGCGGAGCCCCTTCTCGCCGTCGACGATGAACTCGATGGTACCCGCACCCCGATAGCCGACGGTTTTCGCCGCCGTCACCGCCGCCTTCGTCATGGCTTCGCGGAGCTCCGCGGTCATGCCCGGCGCCGGCGCTTCTTCCAGCACCTTCTGGTGCCGCCGCTGCGCCGAGCAATCGCGCTCGAAGAGATGCACGGCGTTGCCGTGGCTGTCGGCGAAAACCTGAATTTCAATGTGGCGCGGGTTTTCGATCGCTTTTTCGACGAGCACGCGGCGGTCGCCGAAGGAGGACTCGGCTTCCCGTTGCGCCGATGCGAGCGCGCCTTCGAAATCGATTTGCTTGTCGACCTTGCGCATGCCCTTGCCGCCGCCGCCGGCGACCGCCTTGATCAATACGGGGTATCCCGTTTCATAGGATTTCTGCTTCAGGAACTGGGGCTCCTGCCGCTCGCCGTGATAGCCCGGCACCACCGGCACGCCCGCTTTCGCCATCAAGGCCTTCGCTTCGCTTTTCGAGCCCATCGCGCGCATGGCGGCCGGCGGCGGGCCGACGAAAGCGATCCCGGCCGCAATGCAGCCCTCGACGAGTTCGGGCCGCTCCGAGAGAAATCCGTAGCCGGGATGAATGCATTCGGCTCGCGCTTTCCGCGCGACCTCGATGATACGCGCGACATCGAGATAGCTCGCGCGCGCGGGCGCCGGCCCGATGTAATGCGCCTCATCGGCGAGCTTGACGTGCAACGCGTTGCGGTCGGCGTCGGAATAGACGGCGATGGCGCGCAAGCCGAGAGAGCGCGCGGTGCGGATCACGCGGACGGCGATCTCGCCGCGATTGGCGATGAGGACGGAACGAAACATGGCGGCGGGATACTAGTGCCCCGATTCCGAAGTTCGCAACAGCTCGCGGCACATTCTTTTGCGAACTTCGGAATCAAAGGGGCACTAGCAACTCTATGATTCTAGTGTCCCTTTGAACCCGAAGTTCGCAATCGCATTTGCCGCACGGTGTGTGCGAACTTCGAGTTCGGGACACTAGCCGCCGCAGCACCTTTCGCCAGTCCCTTTACGCGGCGACTGGTTACACGGTGACTTGCGTGCCGACCTCGACCACGCGCTCGGGCGGAATCTGGAAATAGGCGGTCGCGTCGTTGGCGGCGCGCGCCAGCCCGATGAAAAGATGATCCTGCCAAGGCGGCATGCCGGAATGCGGCGCCGGCTTCAGCGCGCGCCGCGACAGGAAGAACGATGTCTTCATGATGTCGAACTGCCAGCCGAGCTTCTTCGCGAGCGAAAGCGCCCTCGGCACGTTCGGGTTTTCCATGAAGCCGTAACGGATCGTGATCCGCGCGAAGGTCTTGCTGATGTAATCCATCGTTATGCGTTCGTCCGCGCTCACCCGCGGCATCTCGTCGGTGATGAGCGTCAGGATGATGTTCTCCTCGTGCAGCACCTTGTAATGCTTGAGGCTGTGCAGGAGTGCCGTCGGCGCGCTCTCCGGATCGCTGGTGAAGAAGACCGCGGTCCCCGGCACGCGATGGATCGGCTTCTTTTCGAGATTCTTCACGAGGTCGATGAGCGGAACTTCCAGCTTGCGCGTCTTCTCGAACAGAAGTCGCGCGCCCCGCCACCACGTGACCATGACGATGATCAATATTCCGCCCACGAACAGCGAAACCCAGCCGCCTTCCGCCACCTTCAGCAGATTGGCCGCGAGAAAGGTCATGTCGAGACACACGAACGGCACGATCAGCGCTGCGGCGGCCACGGGGTTCCATCCCCACATCCGCCAGACCACGACGAACGCCATGATCGTGGTCACCACCATCGTGCCCGTCACCGCGATCCCGTAGGCCGAGGCGAGCGCGCTCGAGGAGCGGAAGAGCCCCACCAGCAACAAGACACCTGCGAGCAGGAGCCAATTCACCCGCGGGATGTAGATCTGGCCTACGAGCGATGCCGAGGTGTGGCGAACGTCGAGGCGGGGAAGCAGGCCCAGTTGGATCGCCTGTTGGGTCAGCGAATAGGCGCCGGTGATCACCGCCTGGCTCGCGATCACGGTCGCGGCGGTGGCGAGCCCCACCATCGGCAACACCGCCCATTCCGGATACAGCAGGAAAAACGGATGTTCGCGCGCCTTCGGAACGTCGAGCAAGAGCGCGCCTTGTCCGAAATAATTGAGCGCGAGCGCGGGGAAAACGAGCACGAGCCACGCGGCCTGAATCGGCCTCCTGCCGAAATGACCGAGGTCGGCATAGAGCGCCTCGGCGCCGGTCACGGCCAGGAACACGGCGCCGAGGGTGACGAACCCGATCAGGCCGTGTTGCAGCATGAACCCGATCGCGTAGGCCGGGCTGAAGGCGAGGAGCACGCCCGGAACGCGGACGATGTGCGCGATGCCCGCCGCGGCGATCGCCAGGAACCAGATCGCGGTCACCGGCCCGAAGAAGACGGAGACGGCCGCGGTGCCGCGCGATTGCACGGCGAACAGAGCCGCGAGGATCACGACCGTGAGCGGCAAGATGTAATGATCGAAGGCGGGGGTCGCGACCTTGATGCCTTCGACCGCCGAGAGCACCGAGATCGCCGGCGTGATCATGGCGTCGCCGTAGAAAAGCGCCGCCCCCGTGATTCCCAACAGAAGAATTAACCCGCTCGGCCGACCCAGCGCCCGCTGCGCCAGCGCCATCAGCGAAAGCGTGCCGCCCTCGCCTTTATTGTCCGCGCGCAACAGGATGAACACGTACTTCGCGGTGACGACGATGAGGAGGGACCAGATGATCAGCGAAAGCACGCCAAGCACGGCGCCGTGCGTGACCTCACCGTCTGATCCCACGGCGGCGATCACGGCCTCGCGCACGGCATAAAGCGGGCTCGTGCCGATATCGCCATAGACGACCCCGATGCAGCCGAGGGTCAGCGCCCAAAAACCGGTCGTGGGATGGGAATCCACCGTCACCGGAACCGTGGTTCCGGCAGAACCCGAAAGCGAACTGGCCATGGGAACTATACCTTAGGCGCCTACTACGCCGCAGCGGGCCGCGCTTCTAGCACCAATACCCTACGCAAGTCATGACACCTCTGTGTAGCCGCCATGAGATAGCATCAATGGTTGATATTCAGTCATGATTTTTGGGAAGCAGGCGAACGAGTTACGCGAATTGAGAGATTTGCTTGTGCCATCTCGTGCGTACAAGAACGAGGCAGCGAGATTGACCTTTTAGCGCACCGCTCAAATCGTGACCTGGGTGCCGATCTCGACCACGCGTTCCGTCGGAATCTGGAAATAGGTCGTCGCGTCGTTCGCCGCCTGCGCGAGGCCGATGAATAGCCGGTCTTGCCAGCGCGGCATGCCGGAATGAATCGCCGGCTTTAACGCGCGCCGCGACAGGAAAAACGACGTCGACATGATGTCGAATTGCCAGCCGAGCTTCTTCGCGGCCGTGAGCGCCCTCGGCACGTTGGGGCTCTCCATGAATCCGAATTTGAGTTTCACGACACTGAAGCGCGGGGTGATTCCCTCGATCACAACCCGATCGTCGGGCGCGACGCGCGGCGTGTCCGCGGTATTGATGGATAGGATGATGTTATGCTCGTGCAGCACTTTGTTGTGTTTAAGATTGTGCAGGAGCGCGGTGGGCGCGTAATCGGGATTGCTGGTAAGAAATATCGCGCTACCCTTGACGATGTGCGGCGATTTCTTCTCGAGGTTTTTCACGAGATCCTTGAGCGGTATTTCCACCCGCCGCGTCTTGTCGAAAAGAATCCGCGTGCCGCGCCGCCAGGTCAAAATCACGATGACGAGGCTGATGCCGAACAATAGCGGCACCCAGGCACCCTCGAAGAGCTTCAGAAGATTGGCGGCAAGAAAAGTACTGTCCACGAGCACGAGCGGCGCCATCAGCAGGAAAGCGGTGGCGAAGCGCCAACCCCAAAGCTTCCAGATGACGACGAAGCCAAGCATGCCGTCGACGACCATCGCGGTGGTGACGGCGATGCCGTAGGCCGAGGCGAGATTGCTCGATGTGCGAAACAAGCCGACGAGCAACAGGACGCCCGCGAGCAACGCGAAGGTCACGCGCGGAATGTAGATTTGTCCGGAAAACTCCGCCGACGTGTGGCGGATTTCAAGCCGCGGCAATAGGCCGAGTTGGATCGCTTGGCGGGTCAGCGAATAGGCGCCGGTGATCACCGCCTGGCTAGCGATCACGGTCGCGGCGGTGGCGAGCGCCACCATCGGCAAAAGCATCGATTCCGGCACCAGCCGGTAGAACGGATTCTCTATCGCCGACGGATCGGCAAGCACGAGCGCGCCCTGCCCGAAATAATTGATCACGAGCGAGGGAAGCACGAGGGCGAACCAAGCATACTGGATCGGCTTCCGTCCGAAGTGGCCGAGATCGGCGTAGAGGGCCTCACCGCCGGTCACCGCGAGAAAAACGGCGCCAAGCGTCACCAGTCCGATGAAGCCGTGCGAGGCCAGAAAGCGAACGCCGTAATAAGGATTGATGGCCGCAAACACGCCCGGGTTGTCCGCGATGTGCATGAGCCCGGTCACCGCAATGGCAAGGAACCAGATCAGCGTCACCGGGCCGAAAAGCACCGAGACCTTGGCGGTGCCGCGCGATTGCACCGCGAACAGCGCCACCAGAATGAATACGGTAAGCGGCAGTACATAATGCTCGAAGCGCGGCGTCGCCACCTTCAGGCCCTCGATCGAGGACAGCACCGAAATCGCCGGCGTGATCACGGAATCGCCGTAGAACATGGCGGCGCCGACGATGCCGAGCATGAACACGCCGCCGGCCCTCCGGCCGAGCGCACGAAACGCAAGTGCGGTGAGCGAGAGCGTGCCGCCTTCGCCATTGTTGTCGGCGCGGAGCAGGATCAGGACATATTTGAGGGTGACGACGATGATCAGCGCCCACAGAATAAGCGAAAGCACGCCGAGCACGATGTCGTGCGTGACTTCGCCCTCGGGGCCGACGGCAGCAACGAGCGCTTCGCGAAATGCATAGAGCGGGCTCGTGCCGATGTCGCCGAAGACGACGCCGATGCTGCCGAGCGTCAGCGCCCAAAAACCGGTCGTGGGCGGTTGTTGAACACCGTTCCCACTGGCCGGTGCCACGGCTCCCGTGGGGCCGTAGTGCGTGGTTGCCATATCTGTCAGGAGCCGGTTGTTGTCTGCGTCGAGCGCAGCGGGCGGGGCTCTAGCATGGGCGAAGGCCGCCTGTCATGGGCGAGCCGCAGGCCCTGTTGGAACCTCATGAGACCAGTCAAATAAGCCCGTAAATTTAGGCTTCAAGAGTGCGGCTCAGCCTTTTGGCGGCTGATCGGGCTTGTTGTAGCGTCGGCGACCGTCGAACCCCTCACCACCGGAAAACCCCGCGGCCCTCCGACATGACCGAAGACCTCGTCGCGGCGAACCGCATTCTGGTGAACGAAAGCGTGCTCGACGCCTATGGCCATGTCAGCCTTCGCCACCCCGCGAATCCCGGCCGCTACCTGATGGGGCGCAACCTCGCCCCCGCCCTCGTCGCCGCCGCCGATATCGTCGAGTACGATCTCGACAGCGAGCCGGTCGGTGCGCCCGCGAACTTCGCGCATTTCTTCGAGCGTTTCATCCATGGCGAGATCTACCGCGCGCGGCCGGACGTGAACGCCGTCGTTCATTCGCATTCGCCGGCCGTCATCCCCTTCAGCGTGAGCGAGCGGCCGATGCGCCCGCTCTATCACATGTCGTCCTTCCTCTACCCCGGCGTGCCGGTGTTCGAGATCCGCGAGGCGGGTGGCATGACCGACATGCTGATCGGCAACCGCGCGCTTGGCGCAGCGCTGGCGAAAACGCTGGGCGACAAGAACGTGGCGTTGATGCGCGGACATGGCAACGTCGTCGTCGCCGACACGCTGCCGATGGCGGTTTTCCGCGCGGTCTATACCGAAGTAAACGCGCGCCTGCAGATGCAAGCGATCGCGCTCGGCGGCGCAATCAAATTCCTCGCTCCCGAGGAGGGCGAAAAGGCGATGCGGGTTCTGGAAAACACTCACCTGCGCGCCTGGGACGTCTGGAAGCGAACGGCGCTCAAGGACGCCGCGCGGTAAGCCGCTCAATTCGCGTGGCAATAGCCGCGATAGTGCGAGACGACGGGATAATTGCCGATCATCATGTGGCGCGAATGCACGGCCGGAAACCAGTCGCGCGAGCCCGCCTCTTTTCCGGCCCGGTTGGCGCTGAAGAAGACGCTGGTAAAGGCCTGGTTTCCGTCCGGCATCAGCTCGAGGAAATTGAGCGAGTTGTTGCCGCGGAACAAAAGTACGCTGCTCATCCCGAAGGCGCTGACGATTTTCGCCCTCGCCTGCACCGTATCGATGCCCTCGATGGTGAAATCGACGCGGTCGCTCGCGACCTTGACGTCCCAGTCGGTGTCGAAGCGCCCGGTGGTGCCGGACGTGAACTGGCAGCCGAGCGACCGGAACGACTGGGCGGATGCCGGCACGGCACCAAAGAGGAGGATCGCAAACAGGACGGCCGCGGCTGAGGCCGGTCTGAACCGCATGAATTCCACCCCACGCGCGTTATAATGCCTTCGCCGCTCACCCGTTCGAGGCTTTGCCTTTCCGCGCTACCCTTGTCAAATCTAGGGCGAATAAGCGGCGCGCCGGGAACCCGGTCCTGCCGCAATGTCGCAGCAGTCTTAACCAAACTTTCGTTGCAGGAGATTGCCCCATGCGCCTTTTGTTCGGGATGATCGTCGGCGCCGCTCTCACCATCGGGCTCGCCTATGTTCACGATCAGATGTACGCGCCGCTTCCGCCCTCGCCCCCGCCCGCCGCTTCCGAGCCGCGGCCGATGGTGAACTGGGACGTGGTGAGCACGCTTGCGCACCGCCTGTCGGCCGCCGCGCGCGCGCAATGGGAGAGGCTTACCGCCCGCTGACCGCGGCGCGTGGGGCTGGCTCGATCGAACGCACAACTTTTTTTGTGCATGGTTTTGGCAACGCTAGTCCGGCCAAGGCTTTTTGCCCCTTCCCGTAAAATTTCGCGCGGCGGCGCGGCGTGAACCGTTCACGCATCCGGGTTAAGCTTGAAGCTTCTCGATTCGGAGAGCACCAATGCGAAAAAGCAGAACGCATTCGGCGCGGGCGCGGGGAAAGAAATCGGCGGGGAAACGCGGCAGACGCAAGCGAGACGCGCGCGTTCCCATGATTGCCCTCTGCGCGCTCGGTGCCGGAATTTTAGCGGCGGGTTACGGCCTCACGCACCAACGCGCGCCGGAGGCGAGCGCGAACGCGCAAGCACCGGGCATCGCGGCCCCCAAGAACGCCGGCACGGCGCAGAGCGGCGCCGCGATCAGCGGCCAGGCGGCGCGGAAGGAAGATCGCCTCGTCACCGGCTCGGTGCCAACGCAGGAAGTGATCGCCTCGCCCAAGACCGACGCCAAGACGGCGCCGCAAGTCGCGAAGAAGAAGCCCGCCTCCGCGGTGGCGAAGGCCGAAACGCCGAAATCCTTCTTCGATATTTTTAGGCCGGACACGCAGCCGAAGCGTTAGTGCCCGAACTGTTAATCAATGAAGTTGGGGCCGGTTTTCCGGCCCTCATTTCATTATATTGCGCAGGCGCTTGACTGGAAGGAGCGGCGCGA
>JBGPVT010000084.1:0-8233 GCA_041491825.1 Xanthobacteraceae bacterium
CCGTCCTCCGGCCTTTTCGTTCACGGCGAAAAAGACGCGGTGGTTCCGGTCGCGGCGGTCCATCAGCTGGTCGAGAAGCTCAAGACCCAAAAGGGAATCGTGATCGAGCAGCAGCTGGTGAAAGGCGCCAATCACTTCTTCGACGGCAAGGTCGACGATCTGATGGAAGTCGTGAACGATTATCTCGACCGGCGGCTGCCGCGGTCGAAAGCAAAGGCCAACGACGCGGCTTAATCTGATTCGGGCCGCGCTACCACGCCGCCGGTGATCGCGCACGGCACCCCGGTCGTCGTGGGGAAGGTCAGCGGCAAACCCTTCAGCGTCCTCACCGCCAAATAAGCGAAGGCTTGCGCCTCGATCGCATCGGCCGACCAGCCGACGTCATCGCCGCGAAGCACCGTGGCGCCTGATCGCTTGCGCAACATCGACATCAGCGTTGCATTGCGCGCGCCGCCGCCGACGATGACGATCGTCGCGGGCCTCGCCGACAGGTGATCGAGGCCGCGGGCGATGGATGCCGCGACAATGGCGGTCGCGGTGGCGGCGGCGTCTTCGATCGACAGGTTTGCCAGCGGCAGGGATGCGAACGCCGCGCGATCAAGCGATTTCGGCGGTTGCAACGCAAAGAACGGATCGGCGAGCACGCGCGCGATGATGCTTTCATCCACCCGACCTTTCGCCGCGAGCTTGCCGTCGAGATCGTGAGCGGCGCCTGTGCGCGCGCGCACGAGATCGTCGATCGGCGCGTTGCCGGGTCCGGTGTCGAAGGCAATCGGGTCGCGGCGACCTTCGATAAACGTAATGTTGGCGACGCCGCCGATATTGACCACCGCGACGGGCTTTGGAACGTCCAGATTTTCCACCAGCGCCCGGTGATAGGCGGGTACGAGCGGCGCGCCCTCGCCGCCCGCGGCGACGTCGGCGGCGCGAAAGTCGTAGGCCACCGCAAGCTTGAGCCGTTTTGCCAATGCCTTGCCGTCGCCGATTTGAACCGTCAACCGCGCTTTCGGCCGATGCAGCACGGTTTGGCCGTGGAAGCCGACGATGGCGACCATGCTTTTCTCGATTTTATTTTTTGCGACAAAATCCTCGACGGCCTCCGCGTGGGCGCGCGTGACCAACGCTTCCGCCTCGGCGAGCGTGCCCGACCGCGCGGTCCGCTCGGTGAGCGTTGCCGCCTCGCCGAGCGCGCGCCGCAACAGCGATTGCTCGTCCGGCGAATAGGGCCGGTAACCCACCGGCCCCAGCCGCGCGAGGCGTTCGCCGTCGGTTTCGACGAGCGCGACATCGACGCCGTCGAGCGAGGTTCCGCTCATCAAGCCAATGGCGGTGAGAAAGCTCATGGTGTGCGTTTGAATCCCGGGAAAGACCTGTTACACCAGCGCGCTGATCACGGCGAGCAACACTCCCTATCACACCGACGGCAATGACCGCCTACAAGTCCGATTTCCTGCGTGAACTCGCGGCCCGCGGATATATCCATCAGGTATCCGAGCCCGAGATATTGGACGCGCGCGCGAAGGCAGGAAGCATCACCGCCTATATCGGCTTCGACTGCACGGCGCCGTCGCTGCACGTGGGCTCGCTGCTGCCGATCATGATGCTGCGCATCCTGCAGAAGACCGGCCACAAGCCGATTTCGCTGATGGGCGGCGGAACGACGCGCGTCGGCGATCCTTCGGGCAAGGACGAAAGCCGCAAGCTCCTCACCGACCCGATCATCGACGAGAATTTGAAAAGCATCCGCGCGGTGTTCGCGAAATTCCTCAAATTCGGCGACGGCGGCTCCGACGCCCTGATGGCGAACAACGCCGATTGGCTGAACAACCTCAACTACATCGATTTTCTGCGCGACGTCGGCAAGCATTTCTCGGTGAACCGGATGCTCGCCTTCGATTCGGTGAAGCTCCGACTCGAGCGCCAGCAGGAATTGTCGTTTCTCGAATTCAACTACATGGTCTTGCAGGCCTATGATTTCGTCGAGCTCTTCAAGCGCCACGGCTGCATCTTGCAGATGGGCGGCTCGGACCAATGGGGCAATATCGTCAACGGCATCGATCTCGGCCGGCGCGTCGAGGGGGCGCGGCTCTTCGCGCTTACCTCGCCGCTGATCACCACCGCCGGCGGCGCCAAGATGGGCAAGACCGCGGCCGGCGCGGTGTGGCTCGATCCGAACATGGTGAGCCCCTATGCGTATTGGCAATACTGGCGGAATGCCGACGACGGCGATGTCGAGCGTTTCCTGAAGCTCTTCACCGAGCTCCCGCTCGACGAAATCGCGCGCCTTGCCGCGCTCAAGGGGCAAGAAATCAACGAAGCGAAGAAAGTGCTCGCCACCGAAGCAACCGCACTCCTGCACGGCCACGCCGCCGCCGAAGAAGCGGCGAAGGCCGCCCGCACGACCTTCGAGGAAGGCGGATTGGCCGAAGCGCTGCCGACGGTCGAAATTAAACGCGCCCTGCTCGAGAAAAAGATCGGGGTGCTCTCGGCCTATGTACAGGCCGGCCTCGTGGCCTCCACGAGCGAGGCGCGCCGCCAGATCAAAGGCGGCGGGCTCAAGGTCAACGACGCCACTGTCACCGACGACAAAATGATGCTCACGCCGAAGGATCTGACGCCGGAGGGCGTGATCAAGCTATCGCTCGGGAGAAAAAAACACGTTCTCCTGAAGCCGGTCTGAAATTTTTCCGAGCATGATCTTTTCCGAACAGCGGTTCCCACCCCGGATCAAGTCCGGGGCAGGCTTTTTCGGGATCATGCTTTAGCGATCGCTGGTAGCGGCCGGCGGCATCGTCTCGAGCGCCGGAAAATCGAACAGCTTGCCCATGATTCCCGGAATCATGCCCGATACGGGGTTGACGCGCAGCGTCGGACCGGTGACGGGACCGGCGATCTCGAAGGCGATGGCGAACAGCCCCTCGTTCGGCGCGCTGCCGAGAAAGAAGAAGGCGCGCGCCGCCGCGTTATTCAAGCCGTAGGCCGGAATGTAGTTGCCGCGAAGCTTGACGTAATTGAGCGAATAGTCGAGCACGCCGTCGACTCTGGCGCCTATAATATCGCCGTACATAAGGCCCTGCTTGATCGCGAACTTGCCGGGCGTGCGATTGAACGTGATCTGCAAATTCGAGAATCCGATGCCGCCGCTGGCATTCGGATGATAGGCGTTGCGATCCGCGGGGGCCGCCATCACCAGGCGATCGAGAGCCGGCTCGCCACGGATCCAGAAGTTTCGGATATCGATCTGACCTTCCTGGGCCGAGCCGTCGAAATGCGGCGCGTCGAGCAGGATGCGGCCCTCGCCGCCCTGGATACGGGCATAGTAGTCGGCATAGCGGAACAGCGCGCCGGCGTCGCCCGAGGTGATGTAGAGCACCGGCCTGCCGCCGTCGCGGGCGCGCAATTCGCCGGTGAGCGTTCCGTCTTTTCCGATCTTGCCGAGCAACGCGAAGCTGCGGATTTCGCTGTTGCGGCGTAAAATTCTGAGTTCGAGCTGCCGAATGACCTCGCCGTTATTTCCGCTGGCGGCGCCGATCCGCAATTCGAGATCGAGGTCGCGCGGACGATAGCCTTTTGCCTGCACCGGCCCCGTTTGCACCGAGCCTTCGGTCATTCGCTTCAGCATCCCCCGCACGTCGAAGACATCTCCGCGCACGACCGCTTTCAGCGTTCCGTCGGAGGCGCGGTCCGCCCGCAGGCTTGCCTTGTCGCCGTCGGAAAGCTGAAAGGTCGGGAAATTGGCCGCGACGATGCCGCCGTCGGGCTCTAACTCCACCGATCCCCGCAACACCGTGCCCG
This sequence comes from Xanthobacteraceae bacterium, assembly GCA_041491825.1. Classification (GTDB taxonomy): domain Bacteria; phylum Pseudomonadota; class Alphaproteobacteria; order Rhizobiales; family Xanthobacteraceae; genus Palsa-892. The sequence continues at coordinate 3,796 of JBGPVT010000084.1, forward strand.
AGCCGGTGACGGAGAGGTCCTCGATCTTGACGACGTTGTCGCGCTCGGTCAGCCGATAGACGGCTTTGGTGGGCTTGCCGGCCGCTTTCGACCATCCCGGCACAAGGTCGGCGACTTCGGCCGCGGTCAAATCGGCTTCGACGTTCATCTGCGTTTCGCGCTCGCTGAAACGGCCCTGGGCTTTCACGCCGACGGGGCCGGTGAGCCAAGGCGCGAGATCGAGCCCGACGCGGGCACGCGCGCCATCATCCAGCGTCGCGGCGAGGCGGAAGTCGGCGTCGTTGGTTTTTCTATCCTTGCGATATTCGAAATTCGCCGGCGCGCCGGCAATCTTCCCCTCGCCCTTAACGCGAATTTGCGGCGGCGTGATCGTGAGCTTCGCCGTTACATTGTCGACGCGCTGGCCGCGCACGACGCGATCGCTGGAAAAATTCGCGATATCGGCATCGACGAGATAGTCGATTTCGTTCTCGACCAGATCGCGTCTGAAGACGAGATCGAAGTTGGCGTTGGCCGATACCATTCCCTTGGTCGTGGCCGGATCGAAGTTGAAGTTGAGCGCGCTCTTAAGCGGCTCGATGTTGATCGTCTCGGCGAGCGCATCGGCCGGCCCATCGAGGTGGAAGCGGATTGAACCCTTCGGGTTCGGCGGCGCGTGATCGAGAACCTCGATCAAACCGTCGGAAACGTTGAACCGGCGGTTGCCTTGTGTTTCGACAATGCCTCGCACGATCTTCGCGCGCGCCACTTTTCCCGTGACCGTGCCACTCACCTGCGCGTCCCTGACCGGCGGCAGGTTCGCGAGCGGGCGAAAAACGACGCCGATCGCGGAAACCTCGACCTTCACCGCTTCATCGGGCAGTTCCACGTCGGCTTTTCCGACCTTGTCGAGGGGGATATTGCCTGCGATCACCAGCTTGTCGACAAGGCCCTGGTCGACATGATCCATGATCCAGGCGCGCGTGCCCGCCGCGATCGGTGCCGGCCATAGGCGTTTGGCGGCGGAAACCGGCAACTGATTGCTTGCGAGCCCAAACGAAACCATCGGGGTCGGGCCGCCAAAGGAAAGCGAGCCGGACAGCGCGACGCCCGCCGTCGTCCCGGAGACACCGCCCTCTTGCAAGACAAGGCGCAGCGCGCGCGGATCCCAACTGCCGCGCATGAAAATACTGTCGAGCACGAGCGGGGGTTCGTCGCCTCGCTCGGTTCCCAAGACAGCCTGGCCTTGCGTGATCGCAACCGACCAGGTCTGTTCGCCACCTTTCGGCGCTTCGGCGACCGCCTGAAGAGCAATCTCCGTCGTGCCCGTACGCACGCGTACCGGATCGAAAATGATCGTGCGGAGTTCGGGGTTGAAGGCCGCCTGTAATTGAGCGCCTTCGATATTGATCCGTGCATCTTGATCGTTGGCATTGCCCAACCAGCCGCGACCGGCCGTCATCCGCAGGCCGCCCGCGAGCAGGCGGCCATCCTGGGCGATTTGAGCGCGCAGAATGCCGGAGACGCGCGACTCCACGTAAAATTCGTTGTTGGCGAGCCCGGCCGCGAGCATGACGTCCTCGGGCGCAACGTCGCGCGCGACGATGTCGATCGCGCGCGCTCCATCCTGAACGGCGCTGATCGTGGCGTTCACGCTCCACGCTTCGTCGGCCCGGCCCGAACTCAGCGAAAAGATAATGCCGCCCTCGGCCGGGCGGGAAATCAAGAGGTTGGTGTTGGCAAAAATCCAGCGGCGGCCCGTCTTTGCGTTCTCCACTACGAGCGTGCCCTGCTTGAGGCCGACCTCGGCCAGCGAGATTCCGTCAAGACCGCTTTCTTCAAGCCGGCCGAGCCAGGCCGCGAGTTCGGGATAGACGAGGGAGACGGAGGCGGGCGTTTCGGACGGCTTGGCGGGCTGAGCGGAGGGCAAACCCCGAGCGGCGGCGGAGGCGTCCGCGGGCTGCTGCTTCGGCTTGCGGCCGGCGGACATGTCGATCTGTCCATCCTCGTTGATGCGGAGCGTCATTTCCGCTTCGACGAGATCGATCCGCTTCGCCCGGAAATTGCCGACCAATACCCCGCTATCGAGGCCGACGTCGGCGCGCGGCGCGGTCGCGACCACCTCGCCGCCGGCACCACGGATGGTGATGCCGTGCACCCGCAAGACCGGCTGACCCGAGGCGTCCTGTTCGAGCCGCGTTTCGCCGACCTCGACCTTGTGACCCTTGCCGAGCTTCTCTTGCAGCGCGCGCTTGACCAGGGGACCGCCGATGTCGACCGGCAATAGCCCGGTCACGACGACCACATAGAGCGAGATCAGGGCGGCGAAGCCGAGCCCGCAACATTTGACGTAGGAAACGCGTCCGCTGCGCTTGCAAAACAGGAGCCGCGCCGCGCGGCGGAAGCCCCATACGCGCGCGGGCCGACCCTGAATTCGCGCGTGGGCATGAGGATGATGAGATTCGTGCGGAGCCGACTTCTGCTCCACCTCTCCCCGGCGATGGCCATGGGGACGGTTCGCATTCATTCGCGTGCGATCCTCAAACCCGCCCCCTGCCCCTATCCGTCGCAGCCCCGTCGCTGAGGTTGTGCCGTATGGTCTAAACGATCCATCGGCCGCGGATCGAACGTATATTGTGCCTTATCAAGGCATGAAAGGCGACGAAAGGAAGGCGTATGGGCAAGCCATTGAGCGTCGGAACACAGGCCCCGGACTTCACCCTGCCCCGGGACGGGGGCAGCCAGGTCTCGCTGAAGGATTTCAGCGGCCGCAAGGTGGTGCTTTATTTCTATCCCAGGGCCGATACACCCGGCTGCACCAAGGAGGCGATCGGCTTCAATGCGCTGCGAAAGGCCTTTGAAGAAGCCGGCACCGCCATTCTCGGCGTTTCGGCCGATCCGGTGAAAGCGCAGGACAAATTCCGGGACAAGTATTCCCTCGCGTTCGCGCTCGTGTCGGACGAAACCCATCGGATGCTCGAAGCCTACGGGGTATGGGGCGAGAAAAGCATGTATGGAAAAACCTTCATGGGGATCGAGCGGGTCACCTACCTCATCGACGGCCAAGGAAAAATCGCCAAGGTCTGGCCCAAGGTGAAGGTCGACGGCCATGCCGAGGAAGTATTGGAATCGGCCAAGTCATTGTGACGAGGCATTGTGAGGTCGCCGCCGTTGACGAAGCGTTAACCACGGGGAGCGTTTGATCGCGGGATCCGCCGGCGAATCCGGCCCGAGACCCTCGAATGACGCATTCCCGGTTCGGTCGGCGCGACCCCTATTATCCGCATCATGATTTCAACCGGCCGGCCCGGCGGGCCGCCGGCGGCGGCTGGAAAATTATCGCGCTCGTCATGACCCTCCTGCTGTCGCTGTGGTCGGGAGCCGCCACGTTTTATCTCGTCTATCGCGACGACGCCCTGATGTTTCTGGCGCACCGCCAGACCGAGATGGTGCAAAATTATGACGCGCAGCTCACCGCGTTGGAGACCGAAATCGAGCGGCTGAAATCGCTCAAGCTCGTCGATCAGGAACGGGTCGATCGGGCCGTCCTCGATCTCGGCCGGCGGCAGGCGCTCCTCGATCAACGGCAAAAAGAGCTTGCGAATATTCCTCCGCCGAAAGGAAGCGCGCGCGTATTGACCGGCGAAGATATCACGGGCGCGATCGTGCCGAACGGCCCGCTGCCGCCGTCCGCGCCGGGCGCAATCCCGAAGCCTTCGCCGATTTCGGACACGATCATTTTCATGCCGCCGCCCGATCGTTCGGCGGCGCTCGAATCCCGTCCCGTGGCGCCGAGCACGACGCGCCTCGGCTTCCTCGACGCTTCCGATCCGACCGAAGTGCGCGTGGGTGAGTTGTCGCGCGGCCTCGATCGTTTGCAGACTCGCCAAACCGAGAGCCTGAACAGGCTGGAGGAAGTCTATGACGGGACGGAAGCGCGCGTTCGCACCGTGCTTGCCGACCTCGGCGTAAGCGCGCCGCCGCCTTCGCTGGCAAAGCGGGTTCTCGCGATCGGCGGCCCATTGCTGCCGTTCATCTCCAACGAAGATCCTTTCGAGCGGCAGTTGGCGCGCGTGCGCTCGAGCGCGAGCACGATGGCGGAGCTCGGCCAATTGATCGACCGGGTGCCGGTGCGGCGTCCGGTGCCGCCGGGGGCGGAGCTGACGAGCGGCTTCGGCCCGCGGCTCGATCCGTTCGTCAAGCAGTATGCCTTTCATTCCGGCGTCGACCTGAAGGGAGAGCCCGGCGATGTGGCGCGGGCCACGGCCGCGGGCCGGGTCACGACCGCCAGCTACCAGGGCGGCTACGGGCTCCTGGTCGAGATCGACCACGGCAACGGACTCGCGAGCCGCTACGGCCATCTCTCCGCCATCGACGTCAACGAAGGCCAGATGGTGGAGGCCGGCGAGCCGATCGGCCGCATCGGCACCACCGGGCGCTCCACCGGCCCGCATCTGCA
>JBGPVT010000085.1:0-8217 GCA_041491825.1 Xanthobacteraceae bacterium
CACGCCTTCCGCGATCGGTTGAAGCTTTCGGCGGTCAACTCGATTAACTTTGCCCGCATCGTCGCGCAGAGCGTTTATTATTTCACCGCCGCGGTCGCGCTCGGCGCGCCCGCGCGCGCGACGACCTTCGTGGTGCCGACCGGAAATTTTGGCGATATTTTCGCGGGCTACACGGCCAAATGCATGGGGCTGCCGATCGAGCGGCTCGTCATCGCCACCAACGAAAACGACATTCTTGCGCGCACGCTCAAAACCGGCCGCTATGAGCCGCGTGCGGTGGTCGCAACCTCGTCACCCGCGATGGACATCCAGATATCGTCGAATTTCGAGCGTTTGTTGTTCTATGCGAATGGATGCGATGGCGCGGTCATCAGAAGCTTGATGCGGTCGCTGGCCGAGCGGGGCAGCTTCACCATAGCGGACGCAGCGCTCAAAAAGATTCGCGAGACTTTCAACGCCGAACGCGCGGATGACAACGAAACGCGCCTGGCAATCCGGGACGTGTACGCGAAGTCCGGATATCTGCTCGATCCGCACGGCGCCGTCGGCTTCGTCGCGGCGCAAAAACATGCGGCGAAGGATCACGCGCCTATTGTCATGCTGGGGGCGGCGCATCCGGCTAAATTTCCCGAAGCGGTCGAGCGGGCGACCGGAAAGCGTCCCGCCTTGCCCGCACGCCTCGCCGATCTTGATCGGCGCGAAGAGCGTCTCGCAATCTTGCCCGCCGATCAGGCGGCGGTCGCCAAATTCGTGATCGAACATTCCCGCGTGGCGGAAGGAGCCATTCCATGAGCGCGAGCGCGCGCGTCAGCAAGCTCGACAGCGGCATTTCCGTCGTGACCGACAAGATGCCGCATCTCGAGACCGCCTCGCTCGGCATCTGGGTCGCCGCCGGCTCCCGTTACGAGGAGGCGAGCGAGAACGGCGTTTCCCATCTGCTCGAGCACATGGCCTTCAAGGGGACTGCGCGCCGGAGCGCCCGCCAGATCGCCGAGGAAATCGAGGCCGTCGGCGGCGACCTCAACGCCTCGACGGGTTTCGAGGCAACGGGCTATTACGCGCGCGTGCTCGGGAACGACGTGCCGCTCGCGTTTGACATCCTCACCGACATTCTCACCGCGCCGGCTTTCGATCCCGACGAACTCGCGCGCGAGCAAAACGTGATCGTGCAGGAAATCGGCGCCGCCAACGACGCGCCCGAGGACCTGATTTTCGAACTGTTTCAGAAACGCGCCTTCGCCGATCAGCCGCTCGGCCGCCCGATTCTCGGCACGCCGCAAACGGTGCGCGCGCAGTCGCCGGCGACGCTCCGTGACTACATGGCCAAGCACTATCGCGCTCCCCGCATGGTGGTCGCCGCCGCCGGTGCCGCCGATCACGACAAAATCGTCGAGGACGTCACGCGCCGCCTCGGTCCGATCATGGCGGGCGGCAATTCGGTCGCGGCGCCCGCGCGTTATTCCGGCGGCCTCGAGATCGGCGTGCGCGATCTCGAACAGGCGCATATCGTGCTCGGCCTCGAGGGCCGCTCCTATCACGCGCCGGATTTCTTCGCCGTGCAGATTTTCGGAAACGTTCTCGGCGGCGGCTCGTCCTCGCGTCTCTTTCAAGAAGTACGGGAGAAGCGCGGGCTCTGCTACTCGATCTACGCCTTTCATGCGGCCTATTCGGACACCGGCACGTTCGGCGTCTATGCCGGCAGCGACCCCGCCGACAGCCGTGAGCTCGTCGATGTGGTGATCGCCGAGCTTGCCGACGCCGCCGAGCAAGCCAACAGCGCCGAAATCGACCGCGCCAAGGCGATGATGAAAGTGAGCCTATTGATGGCGCTGGAAAGCTCGGGCGCGCGCGCCGATCAGATTGCGCGCCAAATTCTCGTCTATGGGCGCCCCATCCCGCTCGATGAGCTGGTGCGGCGAATCGATGCGGTGACCGTCGAGGACGTGCGTGCCGCCGGCAGCAGCCTGATCGCCTCCGGGCGCCCGACCTTTGCCGGGCTTGGGCCGCGCGCCGGTATTGAATCGGCGGCGCGCATCGCCGAAAATCTGGGGCGGGCTGCCTAAGCCCGCCCAAGGGCGAGGCGGGAAATGGCCTTCTTTCGATCGGTTTCCTGGTCCGATACCCCTCCCGATATCGAGGGCGCGGGGGTGTTCCTGCGCGTGCCGCAGATGGCGGACTTTTCCGAATGGGCGTCGTTGCGCGAGCAAAGCCGTGCGTTTCTGGCGCCGTGGGAGCCGGAATGGCCGGCCGACGATCTCACGCGCGGTGCGTTTCGCAATCGGCTCCGCCGCTACGCCCACGAGATGCAAGAGGATAGCGGCTATTCGTTCCTGATCTTCCGCACCGACAATCACGTGCTGTTAGGCGGCGTGACGCTTTCCAATGTGCGGCGCGGCGTCGCGCAGTCCGCCAATCTCGGCTACTGGATCGGGGCGGAGCATGCGCGGCGGGGATACATGAGCGCGGCGGTGGCGGCGCTCATTCCCTTTGCGCACGGCCAGTTGCGATTGCGCCGGATCGAGGCGGCCTGTCTTCCCGAAAACGCGGTTTCGGTGCGTCTCCTGGAAAAATTGGGTTTTCAGCGTGAAGGCTATGCGCGGCAGTATCTCTGCATTGCCGGAAAATGGCAGGACCATCTGCTCTATGCGCGGCTGAGCAGCGATCCGCTGCGTTCTTGATGGGCGCTGTCGCCGGAAAATTTCAGGGTGTTGAAGCGGACGCGACTGCCGGGACGATGGAATCGGCGGCGTTCAGTGCGGCGGGGCCTGCGAGCGCCGGATCAAGGCCGTTGGATCGGGCGCGAGCATTGGATCGTCCCAGCTCCCGTGCACGAGGAAAGGCAGATCGAAAGTCGCGGCATCGGCATCGCCGCTCGCGGAAGGCCGCATCAGGCTCGCGATCCCGCGCAAGTCGAGATCGCGGCGGGGGATGGAGGCAAGGCCCGAGAGCGTGACGCGCAGAAGCGCGTTCTGCATCTCCGCCTCCTGCACACTCGCATTGCCCTCCGTCACTTGCAGCTTGGCGACGAAACGGTCGAAAGGCGTGCGGCCGCCGCGCAAATCGGCGGTTCCCGAAAACGGTTTTCGCTCGAGCCGCCGCAATGCCTGCTCGACATTGAGGCCGTTGAACGATCCGTTCTGAACCAAGAGATCCGCCCGTCCCTGCAGGTCGCGGGTAATGGCGCTGATACTCGCCCCCGAACCCGAAAGCAGGAGGGCGAGCGACCCGGTGCCCTCTAAGCGGCGAATGCCGGCGAGTTCGCCGAGCCCCCGTTCGGCGTCGAAATCCTTGAGGCTCGCCTCTACCTTGATTTCCGCTCCCGCGGTCGCGGGGCCGATCGCCGCCGTGCCGTGCAGCGTGCCGCCAAAAACTTTCGCTTCCCCGACCGAAAGCGTGAAGCGGCCGGCGCGGACCGCGGCCGCCATGGCGACGCGTTCGAGTTCGGTCTTGTTGAAGAGAATTCTTCCCGCCGAGAGCCTGAGATCGAGGTCGAAGCCATCGAGCGCCCTGACATCGAGAGGCTCATGGTTCCAGTCGCGGCCGTCGGGACCCTTCATTGAGAAACCGCCGGCATAACGGGAGAAATCGGCGGCCTCAGTCGCCAGCGTTCCCTGGACGAGCGGGCGGCTGCCGTCGCGCGTCAGCGTCAAGCCGCCTTCGGCACGATTGCCGTCGAGTTCGACGGCGAGACCGGAGAGCGCAAGCCCGGCCGGCGTGAGTGCCGCCTGGGCCTTGAGCGAGAAGGGGCCGAAGCCGCCCTTGGTCGGCGGCTCGATCCCGCCCCAGGCGAGCGCCGCGCGCAAGGAATTCGACTCGGCCGCGAACACGCCTTCGGCCTGCAGCCCCTTTCTGAACGCGAGCCCGCCCTCGAAACTGACCCGCAACGGCTCCGCTTCCATTTTCAGCCGAAACGGGCTGCGGCCGCCCTCGGCGAGCCCGTTGGGGTCGGCGATCAGCAAGGTCGCGGTGACCGGAATGTTCCGCCATTGGAAGGAGCCCTTGGCGGCGAGGTCCGTACCGTGCCAGGCGAACGACCATTCGAGCGCCGACAGGCTTTCGCTTTGCCCGCCGGTGCCGCGCAATTCCGCGATGCCGTTCACGATCCGGATGTCGGGTCGCGTGGGTTCCGCGCCGTTGTCCGGCAAGCGCAGCGGCAGGCCGACAAGCCTCGCGCCGTCGTTTCCGATCTCGACCAGGAGGCGCGGGCGCTCGAAGACGAGCGAGGCGATTTCGACCCGGCCGAAGAGAAGCGGGAGAAGTCGAATCGTCGCCTGCAGCGAGCCCGCCGAAAAGGCGGAGGCTTCGGCGCCGCCGAAGCGGACGCCGTCGAGCCGGATCCCGGGCCGGGGCAACAGCGTGAAACGCGCTTCGCCTTCGATGCGGGGATCGGCACCGGTCGCGGCTTGCAGCGAATGCGTAAGCGCCGCGCGGATGTCGCGCTCCGGCACGAGATAGGGAAGCGCGAACAGCGCGCCGGCGAAAACGAGAATCGGCAGCAATACGCCGAGAGCCAAACGCTGGATGCGACCGAAGACGCTCACGGGGGCTTGCCTGATCGAGGGTGGTAGGGGACCGAACTTTTAGCACACCGAAGCGAGCCTTGTCGCTTGCAAGGCCTGACAATAATCGCCGGGCCGGTTATGAATCGGCTGTTTCCCGGGGAGACGGCATGATCGAGGACACCGAGCTACCTCTTTGGACCCCCGACCCGCGGCGGGTTGCCGCGAGCCAAATGGCCGCTTTTCGCGATGCGGCGAACGCCCGTTTCGGTCTTTCGCTCAAGACCTATCGCGAGTTGCACGCCTGGTCGGTGGCCTACCGCTCCGAATTTTGGGATCTCGTTTGGGATTTCAGCAAGGTTGTCGGCGAAAAGGGCGCGCGCATTCTGATCGACGGCGAGCGCATGCCGGGCGCGCGCTTCTTTCCCGATGCTCGCCTCAACTTCGCGGAAAACCTGTTGCGCCGGCGCGATGGGCAAACGGCGATCGTCTTTCGCGGCGAGGACAAGGTTTCGCGCCGCGTGACATGGGCGGAGCTTGCTTCGCTCGTTTCACGCCTGCAGCAGGCGCTCGTGGCGCACGGCGTGAAAAAGGGCGACCGCGTCGCCGCGATGCTGCCGAACCTCCCCGAATCGGTCGCCTTGATGCTCGCGGCTACTTCGCTCGGCGCGATTTTCTCTTCCTGCTCGCCGGACTTCGGCGAACGCGGCGTCCTGGATCGCTTCGGCCAGATCGAGCCGAAGGTCTTCGTCGCCTGCGACGGCTATTGGTACGCGGGCAAGCGCGTGGAGGTCGCCGACAAGCTGAAAGTCATCGCCGCCAATCTCCCCACCGCCGGCAAGGTCGTGATCGTGCCCTATCTCGGCGAGGCCGCGGCGGTCGCAAAAAACCTGCCGCGCGCCGTCGATCTCGACGCTTTCCTCGCGCCGTTCGCGCCGAAGGCGCTCGCTTTCGAGCGGCTGCCCTTCGATCATCCGATTTATATCCTTTACTCCTCGGGCACGACCGGCGTTCCGAAGTGCATCGTTCACGGCGCCGGCGGCATTCTGCTGCAGCATTTGAAGGAGCACCGGCTGAATTGCGACGTGTGGCCGGGCGAGCGGCTCTTTTACTTCACCACGCTCGGCTGGATGATGTGGAACTGGCTCGTCACCGGGCTCGCCAGCGAAGCAACGCTCTGCCTCTACGACGGCTCGCCCTTCGCCCCCGACGCCGGCGTCCTCTTCCGCTATGCCGAGGAAGAGAAGCTCAACGTCTTCGGCACGTCGGCGAAATTCATCGACGCGGTGAAGAAATCGGGACTGGAGCCGAAACAGAAGTTCGATCTCTCGGAGATGCGGACGATCACTTCCACCGGCTCGCCGCTGGCGCCCGAAAGCTTCGACTTCGTCTATCAATCGATCAAGTCCGACGTGCATCTCGCTTCGATGTCGGGCGGCACCGATCTCGCCGCTTGCTTCGTGCTCGGCGATCCGACCTCGCCGGTATGGAAGGGCGAAATCCAGGCGCCGGGGCTCGGCATGGCGGTGGACGTCTGGTCGGAGGAGGGCACGCACATTGAGGGCGAGCGCGGCGAGCTTGTGTGCACGAAGGCGTTCCCCTCGATGCCGGTCAAATTCTGGAACGATCTCGGCGGCAAGAAATACCTCGCTGCCTATTTCGAGCGATTCCCCGGCATTTGGTGCCACGGCGATTTCGCCGAATGGACGAAGCACGGCGGCATGATCATCCACGGCCGCTCGGATGCGACGCTGAATCCCGGTGGGGTGCGCATCGGCACCGCCGAGATTTACGCGCAGGTCGAACAGATCCCGGAAATCGTCGAGGCGATCGCGATCGGCCAGGAGTGGGAGCGCGACGTGCGGATCGTCCTGTTCGTGCGGCTGACGGAAGGCGCCGTGCTCGACGCCGCCTTGATTGAGCGGATCAAGAAGCAGATCCGCGCCGGCGCAAGCCCCCGCCACATCCCCGCGAAGATCGTCGCGGTAGCCGATATTCCGCGCACGCGCTCGGGCAAGATCACCGAGCTCGCGGTACGCGACGTCGTGCACGGCCGGCCGGTGAAGAACACCGAAGCTTTAGCCAATCCCGAAGCGCTCGAATTCTATCGCGATTTGCCGGCGCTGCGTACGTGATGGCGAGTTTTAACCCGCCAGCACGCGGTTGGAAGGAAACGAAATCTCCGCCAGCGTGCCGCCATTGGCATTGCTCTTGATCGAGAAGCTCGCGCGGTTTGCTTCCGTGAGCGCCTTGGTGAGCGGGAGGCCAAGGCCGCTGCCCGTGCCCGATGAGCGGCCCGTCGTCGAAAGCTGGCGGAAGGGCTCGAGCACGGCGGTGATTTCCGCCTCCGTCATGCCCACGCCCGTGTCGCGCACGCGGAGCAAGACTTCGCCACTGTCCGCGAGCTGGGTCGAGACGATGACCTGGCCGCCGGGCGGCGTGAACTTGATCGAGTTCGAGAGCAAATTGAGCACGATCTGACGGATCGAGCGCACGTCGGCGACGACCTGCGGCAATTCCGGCATCAACGAGGTGCGGATGATGATGCGCTCGCGGTTCGCCTGCGACTGCATGATCGCCATGCACTGCCGCGCGATGTCGTTGAGGTCGACGCTCGCGAACGAAAGTTCGAGCTTGCCCGCCTCGATCTTGGAAAGATCCAGAAGATCGTTGATGAGCGAAATCAGGTGCGCGCCCGAGGTTTGGATGTCCTTCAGATATTCGCGGTAGCGCTCGTTGCCGATCGGCCCGAAGCGCTCCTCGCGCATGACGTCGGCGAAGCCGATGATGGCGTTCAAGGGCGTGCGGATTTCGTGACTGATCTTGGCGAGGAAGTCGGATTTCGCGGAACTCGATTGCTCCGCCTTGCGTTTCGATTCGAGCAATTCCTCTTCCGCCCGCTTCCACTGGGTGATGTCGCGAAAAACCGCGCAGAATTTTTGGCTGTCCTCGGCGACGCGCCCGACCGTCATGAACAGCGGGATGAGCCCGCCCTCGCGCACCTGGCCGATCACCTCGCGGCCGTCGTTCAGGAGGCTGGCGACGCCGTTCGCGGCGAGCCCTTCGAGATAATCGGTCGCCGCCCGATGGCTTTCCGGCGCGAACAGGCGCGTGAAGCTCTCGCCTTCGAGTTCGTGCGAATCGTAGCCGAACAGCGCCTCGGCGGAGCGGTTCATGCTCTGGATGCGGCCCTGGCGGTCGAGCAGCAGAACGCCGTCGGTCGCCGTATCCAGGATCGAATGCAGTTCGCGGCTCGTGGCCTCCGCTTCGCGGAGCTTGAGCCCCGCGGTTTCCATGCGCTCGTCGAGGCCGGCGCCGGCGCGGCGCAGCACATAGGCAAGCGCGGTTTCTGTTTCCCAGGGGACGCTGATCAGCCGCGCCTCGACCGGGATCGGCTCGCCGCTCCTTCCCGCGATGGCCAGCGTGCGGCTCGTTTCGCTCGGCTCGTTCGGATCGAGCGAGGGGATTCCCGCGAACAGACGATTGAGCCCGCCTTCGGCCTCGAGCGTGCCGGCGTCCGGCAACCCGATCCATTCCAACGCCGTGCGGTTCGCGTAAAGCACGCGTTCGGCGCGGTGCACGACGACCCCGAGCGGCAGGCGGTCGAGAAGCGCGCGCTCGCCGTTCGAAACGCGTGCCGCTCCGATGATCGAGCCCAGGCGTTCGAATTCCTTGCCGCGCCCGCCCGCAGCTCCGCCGGCTTCGGCCGCCGATGGCG
>JBGPVT010000086.1:0-8043 GCA_041491825.1 Xanthobacteraceae bacterium
AGGCGAAGGCGCGCGCGATCGAGGATCTGGTCGCGAATTCGCCGTTCGAGCAGAATGGCAAGCGCTTCAAGCTCGGGCTTTCCGCCGGCTTCACCATGCTCGCAGCCGGCGACACGATCGAAACCGCGCTCGCGCGCGCGGATGCGGCGATGTACGCAAGAAAGCACGAGCGGCGGGCCTGACGGCTAGCGTCCGAGAAACGGCTGCATGCCTTCACGCGCGAGTTCGTCGGCGCGTTCGTTCTCGTCGTGCCCGACATGGCTGCGCACCCAATGCCAGGCGACATGGTGGCGCTCTGCGGCGGCCTCTAACCGCTTCCATAGATCGACGTTCTTGACCGGCTTTTTGTCGCTGGTGCGCCAGCCGTTTTTCTTCCAATTGTGCATCCACTTCGTGATGCCGTCGCGCAGATATTGCGAGTCGGTGTGCAATTCCGCCGGCGTGGCATCGGGCAGCGCTTCGAGCGCCGAGATCGCCGCGAGCAATTCCATACGGTTATTGGTGGTCGCGTCCTCGCCGCCTTTCATCTCGGTGATCTTGTCGCCGTCGCGTAGAATCGCGCCCCAGCCGCCCGGGCCCGGATTGCCGGAGCAGGCGCCATCGGTATGGATGATCACGCGGCTCACGCGGTACCTTTTTTATCCCTCCCCTTAACGGGGAGGGTGGATCCGAGCGAAGCGAGGATCCGGGTGGGGTGAACCTCATGCGTTTGTGATTCCCCCCACCCGGACGCTCGCTGCCGCTTGCGTCCACCCTCCCCGCCGAGGGGAGGGAAAAGAAGAGAGCCGCGGTTTTTCTGGCTCATGCGGCGAGCCCGTAATCGCGCGCGTGGTCGATGCGGCGGTGGAAGCGAAGCTTTTTCAGATACTCGAGCGGATCCTTCGGCCGCACCAGCGCCCCCGGCGGAACATTGAGCCAGTCGATCGTGCGGGTCAGCAGAATGCGGAGCGAAGCGCCGCGCGCGAGCAGCGGCAGCGCTTCCACCTCGCTTCGTTCGAGTTTGCGCACGCTGTCATAGCCCGCGAACAGCGCCCGGCTCTTGGTGACGTTGAACGAGCCGTCGATTTCGAAGCACCACGAGTTGAGGCAAATCGCGATGTCGTAAGCGAAGAGGTCGTTGCAGGCGAAGTAAAAATCGATCAGCCCCGAAAGCTTTTCCCCCAGAAAGAAAACGTTGTCGGGGAAAAGGTCGGCATGAATGACGCCCGCGGGCAGCGCGCGCGGCCAATTCTTTTCGACATGCGCGAGTTCGTCGAGGATGAGCTGCGCCAGACCCGGCGCGACTTCGTCGGCGCGCGGCGTGGCCGCGGGCGCGAGTTTTTTCCACCCCTCGAGCCCGAGCGCGTTGTCGCGGTGCAATTTGAAACCCGCGCCGGCCCGGTGCAGTTCGGCCATCGCGCGGCCGAGCGCGGTGCAGTGCTGCACATGCGGGCGGCGCAGCCAAACGCCTTCGAGATACGTGACGATCATCGCCGGCCGGCCCGCAAGTTGGCCGAGCGCCGATCCTTTGCGGTTTTTCACCGGCTGCGGGCAATTGATGCCGTGCGTCGCGAGATGCTCCATCAGGCCGACGAAAAAGGGCAGGTCGGCTGCAACGACGCGCTTCTCATAGAGCGTCAGGACGAAATAGCCGCGCTCCGTGTGCAATAGATAGTTGGTGTTCTCGACGCCCTCGGCGATGCCCTTGAAGGACATCACGGCGCCGAGATCATAGCCCGAGAGAAACTTCTCGAGCTGTTCCTCGTCGACCTGGGTATAAACGGCCATGGCTCGCTCACTCGGCCCCACAAGTCGGATGTTTCCGACTTGTGCCTATTTCGTACCGATCTCGGGTAAACCCGAGATCGGCGCGCTGGGGCCGGTGGCGGCGGCCTCCGCGATAGGCGTCGCGAAGCCTTGAGTCGCGCGAGAAGAGGTCGTCGCCGGCAAGTCCCTCGCGGAGAAGCAGCCGGTCCTCGGTATCGCGCTGGCTCGCGATCTCGCCGGAAGCGAGGATGTGGCCGACGGCGACACCGCGCTCGGCGAGCGCGCGTGCGAGCAGCAGGCGATGGCAATCGAGGGGATCCCGCTCCGCGCACATCAGCGCAATGCGATGGCGGGCGCTTTCAGCGATGACGCGGTCAAACCCCTCGCGAAAGCCTTCGGGTGTGGAAGGACGCTCCTGCGCGCGGCCGCCCAATTTATTTCCGCAATAAAGATAAGCGATCGATTTTTCTTCGAGCGATTTCGCCAGCGCATTCTTATTGAATTGCGGCGCGTAGCGCGAGACCGGAAACGAGCGGACGTCGGCGATGGCGCTCACGCCCGCTCCCTGCACGAGCGCGAGGAACCGTTCGATCGGATGGTTCGAATGGCCGATGGTGAGAATGCGCGGCTCGCCCATCGCGATCACTCCGCCGCGTCTTCGCGCAGCTCGCGCGGCAACGGAAAAAAGACGTCCTCGGCGGGGCCGGACACGTTTTCCACGCTCACCTCATAGCGCGCGGCAAAGGCGGCGATGATTTCCTCGACCAGCACCTCGGGCGCCGAGGCGCCGGCGGCAAGCCCAAGGCTCGCGATCTTTTCGAACGCCGGCCAGTCGATATCGGCGGCGCGTTGCACGAGCGCGGTTTTGGCGCAGCCCGCGCGCTCGGCCACCTCGCACAGGCGCTGCGAGTTGGAGCTGTTGGGCGCGCCGACGACGATCATGGCGTCGACTTGCGGCGCCACGCGCTTCACCGCTTCCTGGCGGTTGGTGGTGGCGTAGCAGATGTCTTCCTTGTGCGGACCGACGATCGCGGGAAAACGCGCGCGCAGGATCGCAACCATTTCGGCGGTATCGTCGATCGAAAGCGTGGTTTGCGTGACGTAGGCGAGCTGTTGCGGATCGCGGGGTTGATACGCGCGCGCATCGCGCGCGGTCTCGATCAGGATCACGGCGCCGGCGGGAAGCTGGCCCATGGTGCCGATCACCTCGGGATGGCCGGCATGGCCGATCAGCACGATCTCGCGCCCGCGCTTGAAATGGACGATCGCCTCGCGGTGCACCTTGGTGACGAGCGGGCAGGTGGCGTCGATCGCGAAGAGCTCCCGCCGCCCGGCCTCCTCGGGCACCGCCTTCGGCACGCCGTGGGCGGAGAAAATCACCGGCCGGTCGCCGTCGGGCACCTCGTCGAGCTCCTCGACGAATACCGCGCCTTTCTGGCGCAGCGACTCGACCACGTATTTATTGTGAACGATTTCGTGGCGGACATAGACCGGCGCGCCGTATTTTTCGAGCGCGCGCTCGACCGCGTCGATCGCCCGTACCACGCCCGCGCAAAAGCCGCGCGGCGCGCATAACAGGACGCGCAGCGGAGGTTTTTCGGCGGCGGGCGGATTAACGAGCGGATTCATGGGCATCGATTTGCGTCCGGGCTTCGAGCACCCTATATAACGGTCAACCCCGGTGAATTCGAGGATAACCGAGGCTCTGTCCGAAAGGACGGACGGAGCGCGAAAAGCCTTACCTGAAGCCCGATTCCGAGAGAACTGCCATGAACGATGCCCCCCTGATGCCCAAGGCGACCGCCGTTTGGCTCGTCGAAAACACCACGCTGACCTTCGAGCAGATCGCCGATTTCTGCAAACTGCATCCCTTGGAAGTAAAGGGCATCGCCGACGGCGAGGTGGCGCAGGGAATCAAGGGTCTCGATCCGATCACTACCGGCCAGCTCACGCGCGAGGAAATCGACGAGGCGCAGAAGGATCCCAGCCACAAGCTGAGGACCTCGGAGAAGCGGGTGGCGCTGCCGGAAGCGAAGCCCAAGAAAAAGGGCCCGCGCTACACGCCGGTGTCGAAGCGCCAGGACCGGCCGAACGCGATTCTATGGCTCGTGCGCAATCACCCGGAGCTAAAGGACGCGCAGATCATGCGCCTCGTCGGCACCACCAAATCGACGATCGAGTCGGTGCGGAGCCGCACGCACTGGAACGCGGCGACCCTGCAGCCGCTCGACCCCGTGACGCTCGGCCTCTGCTCGCAGATCGAGCTCGATCACGAGGTGGCACGCGCGGCGAAAGAAAAGCCCGTCAAGGTCGAAGTGCAGCACACGACGCTTTTGCCCGCTTCGGAAACGACCGCGCGCGCGGAAGCCGCTGCGGCTGCAGCCGCCGAGCGCGAGGCCGAAAGTGGCCGGCCGCCGAAGGAAGCGCCGGTCGACGTCGAGTCGGTGTTCGCCAAGCTCGGCGGATCGAAAAAGGGCGAGTGAGCCGCTGATCAGCCGAGTGAGCCGTCCTTCACCGGCACCGTGTAATTGAGCGCGAGCCGGCCGCCGTCGACGTAGATAATTTCACCCGTGATGTAACTGGCGTCGTCGGAGGCGAGAAAGGCCGCGACGGAAGCGACCTCATCCGGCTCGCCGATGCGGCCGAGCGGCGTGCGCGACAGAATCCGCTTCTTTGCCTCAAGGTCGGTCGCGACCGCTGATAGCATGTCCGTCATGATCGATCCCGGACCGATCGCGTTGACGCGAATGCCGTAGGGCGCGAGCGCCAGCGCCATCGTGCGCGTGAGTTGCAAGAGCCCGCCCTTGGAGACGGAATAGGGCAGCTGGTTCGCGATCGTGACCGTCGAATTGATCGAGGCCATGTTGACGATGGCGCCGGGCTTCTTTCCCGCCTTTACTTGCTCGACCATTTTTCGCGCCGCGAGCTGGCCGACGAGGAAGGCGCCCTTGAGGTTCACGCGCAGCACGCGGTCGAAATCGGACTCTTTCAGGTCGATAAAATCGGCGCCGTGAACGATGCCGGCATTGTTCACGAGCACGTCGATGTCGCCGCCGAAGGCCTTGCAGGCCTCCGCGATCAGATTCGCCGCGTCCTTTGCTTCGCCCACGTCGCAACGCACGAAGCGCGCCGCGGCTCCGAGACGTTTCGCTTCGGAAGCACCTTGCCGCTCGTCGATGTCGGCGAGCACGACCTTGGCACCCTCGGCGATGAAGCGCTTGGCGCAGGCGAGCCCGATGCCGCGCGCGGCGCCGGTGACGATGGCGATTTTGTCCGTGAGTTTACTCATATAGATTCTTACCTCGTCGTCACCCTGAGGTGCGAGCACCGATCTCGGGCTTGCCCGAGATCGGTATCATCATGCGCAAATCGGCTATAGCCGATTTGCGTGCGAGCCTCGAAGGGCGACGATCGTCATCCTTCGAGGCCCGCTTATGGTGGGCACCTCAGGATGACGACGATCAAGCTCCGAGCCCGCGCCCCTTCAGCGCCACCCCGATCTCGTCGAGGATCACCGGATCGTCGATGGTGGCGGGCATGGTCCACGGCTCCTTGTCGGCGATCTTCTTCATGGTGCCGCGCAGGATCTTGCCGGAGCGCGTCTTCGGCAGGCGGTTGACGGTAATCGCGAGCTTGAAGGCGGCGACCGGGCCGATGCGGTCGCGCACGAGCGCGACGATTTCCTTCTCGATCTCGGCGGGCGGTTTCGCGACGCCCGACTTCAGCACGATGAAGCCGCAGGGCACCTCGCCCTTCAGTTCGTCGGCAACCCCGATCACCGCGCATTCGGCGACGTCGGGATGCGACGAGAGCACCTCCTCCATGCGGCCGGTCGAGAGCCGGTGCCCGGCGACGTTGATGATGTCGTCGGTGCGGCCCATGATGAAGAGATAGCCGTCCTCGTCCTTGAAGCCGGCGTCGGCGGTCTTGTAGTGGCCGGGAAATTCCGTGAGGTAGCTTTCCTTGAAGCGCTCGTCCTGCTGCCAGAGCGTCGGCAGGCAGGAGGGCGGTAGCGGCAGCTTCACCACGATCGAGCCCATCTTGCCGGCGGGCACCTCTTTCGTTTGCTCGTCGACGATCCTCACGTCGTAGCCGGGCATCGGCACCGTGGGCGATCCGTATTTCACCGGCAGCGCGCCGAGGCCCATCGGATTGCCGGCGATCGCCCAGCCGGTCTCGGTCTGCCACCAGTGATCGATCACCGGGACTTTCAGGATGTTCTCGGCCCATTTGATCGTATCGGGGTCGGCGCGCTCGCCGGCCAGGAACAGCGTGCGGAATTTCGAGAGATTCTTGCCCGCGACATGCTTGCCTTGCGGGTCGTCCTTCTTGATGGCGCGGAAGGCGGTCGGCGCGGTGAAGAGGGCAACCGCGCCGTGCTCGGAGATCACGCGCCAGAAGGCGCCGGCGTCGGGCGTGCCGACGGGCTTGCCCTCATAGACGACCGAGGTGCAGCCGTGCAGGAGCGGCGCATACACGATGTAAGAGTGGCCGACGACCCAGCCGATGTCGGACGCGGTCCACCACGTTTCGCCGGGCTGAATGCCATAGACGCCGTTCATCGACCATTTGAGCGCGACCATATGGCCGCCATGGTCGCGCACGACGCCCTTGGGGATTCCGGTCGTGCCGGAGGTGTAGAGAATGTAGAGCGGGTCGGTGGCGAGACAGGGCACGCAATCGGCGCTTTTGCCGTCGCGGAGCGCCGCCGCGCGGAGCGATGCCCAGTCATGGTCGCGGCCGGAGATCATCAGCGCTTCCGCTTGCGGACGTTGCAGAAGAATCACGGCCTCCGGCTTCGACTTCGCGATTCTGATCGCTTCGTCCAACAGCGGCTTGTAGGCGACGATGCGGCCCGGCTCGATGCCGCAAGAGGCGGTCAGGATCAGCTTGGGTTCGGCGTCGTTGATACGCGTCGCCAGCTCCTTCGGCGCGAAGCCGCCGAACACGACCGAATGGATGGCGCCGATGCGCGCGCAAGCGAGCATCGCCACCAAGGCCTCGGGCACCATCGGCATGTAGAGAATGACGCGATCGCCCTGGCGGATGCCGAAGTCGCGGAGGATGGCGGCGAACGCCTTCACCTCGTCGAGGAGTTCCGCATAGGTGATGGTGCGCTTGGTGTTGGAGACGGGGCTATCGTAGATGAAGGCCGCCTGCTTGCCGCGACCCGCCTTCACATGGCGGTCGACGGCGTTAAAGCAGGTGTTGCAGACGCCGCCTACGAACCAGCGGCCATAGACGCCGGCGCTCTTGTCGAAAACCTTCTTCGGTTTCTCGATCCAATCGATCGCTTCCGCCTGCTCGCCCCAGAATCCCTCCGGATCGCGGAGCGACCGCGCGTAGATTTCCGGGTAGCGACTCTTGGTCTTGGCATCCATGGCGTTCTCCCGTCTCGATCCACCACCCCGAGGTGCTCGGCCACCCATGCCGCGTTTACGCGACATCGGCGGTTTTTAGAGCATAAGTCGGCATCTGCCGACTTGCGCTTTCTCAAACCTCAGGATGACAGCGCTTGGTTCTTTATTCCGATTGTGCGACGGCAGGGGCGCTTTGCAAGGGCGGGCAGGTTATCACTTCTGCCATGCGCGGGCGGGGCTGGCTCGGCCGAATGCTTTCGGCTTTATTGCGGTTCCCGCCTCGAACCCCTTTTTCCCCGTGATTTCCGATCCGGTCTTTTATCTCGCGGCTGTCGTCGCGGTCACCTTTCTCGGCCTCGCCAAGGGCGGCTTCGCCGGCGTTGGGCTCGTGGCGACGCCGCTCTTGGCACTCGTGGTGCCGCCGGTGCAGGCAGCGGCGATTTTGCTGCCGATCCTGTTGGTGCAGGACGTGATCTCGGTCTGGGTCTATCGCCACGACTGGGATGCGTGGAACGTGAAGGTGATGCTGCCCGGCGGCGTCGTGGGGGTGGGCGCCGCTTGGGCGCTCGCGGCGCATGTCTCCGACGCAGAGGTGCGGCTCGCGGTCGGGCTGATCGCGCTCGTCTTCGTGCTCGGCTACTGGTTCATGCCTCTGCCGAAAAAGGAGCGCGGCCGGCCGAACGCATGGCTCGGCGTCTTCTGGGGCGGGGCATCCGCCTTCACCAGCGCGCTTTCGCACGCGGGCGGCCCGCCGTTTCAGATCTTCGTGCTGCCGCAGCGGATGGCGAAGCTCCGCTTCGTCGGCACCGCCACGATTTTCTTCGCGGCCGTGAACGGGATGAAGCTCGTGCCGTTTTTCGCGCTCGGCCAGTTCTCGCCCGCGAACATCAAGACCTCGCTCGTGCTGATCCCGTTTGCGATCGCCACCAATTTCCTC
>JBGPVT010000087.1:0-7934 GCA_041491825.1 Xanthobacteraceae bacterium
CACCGCGATCAGCGCTGCGGCGACACGACGGCCCTCGGCGAAGAGCACGTTATAGGTGCTCGCCGCGGCGCGCGTCGGCATGGCGTCGAAGGATAGCCCTTCTTTTCGCATCCGCCGGCGCACGGGCTCCGCCAGGAGAACGGGATCGCGTCCCGAACCGATGAGAAGAAAATCGATGCCGGCTTTTTGCTCGAAGACGCGCGCAAGCGAAGCCTCGTCGATCTCGGCGGGCGCGCGCGGCGGCCAGGCCCAGACGCCGCTCGGGAGCGCGAGGATCGAGCCGCGGTGCGACATGCCGGCGAAAAGAAAGCCGCCGGCGCCATAGGCCTCGATTTGAGCGGCGCGCGGATAGTGCGGCGCTACGTCGCTCAACGGGAGCCGGCGCCGACCGGGGTCGCGGGCTCGGGCGCTTCGATATGCGCCGTGCGCCCGACGCCGACGCCGAGATAGATCAGGATCGGCGAGGCGATGAATACCGATGTATAGGTGCCAACCAGCACCACGCCGAACATCATCGTCGCGGTGAAGGAGTGGATGGCGTGGCCGCCGAACAAAAGCAGCGACAAGAGCGCCGCCGCCACGGTGACGTGGGTGATGATCGAACGCGACAGCGTCGCGTTGATCGAGATATTCAGAAGATCCGCCATCGACAGCTTCTTGTAGCGCCGCAGCATCTCGCGGATGCGGTCGTAGATGACGACGGTGTCGTTCAGCGAATAGCCGAGAATCGTAAGCAGGGCCGCGATCGAGGTGAGGTCGAAATCGATCTGCGTCACCGACATGAAACCGATCGTGAGCACCAAATCGTGGACGTTCGCGATCATGGCGCCGAGGGCGAATTGCCACTCGAAGCGGAACCACAGGTAAATGAGGATCGCGAAGATCGCGAACACGATGCCGATGGTGCCGTAACCGAGCAATTCGTTGGAGACGCGCGGGCCCACCACCTCGACGCGGCGATAGTCCACTGTGTCGCCGAGCACGCCTTTCACCTTGTCGACGACCGCCTGCTGGGCGGTTTCGCCGCCGGGCTGCTGCGAGATACGAATCAAGACCTCGCCGCGGTCGCCGAATTCCTGCAGCTGAATTTCGCCGAGACCCAATCCCTCGAGCGTCGTGCGCATTTTCGCGATGTCGATCGCGCCGGCCTTGGATTGCACCTCGAGCAGCGTGCCGCCCTTGAAGTCGATGCCGAAATTGAGGCCGTGGGTGAAGTAAAAAAGCAGCGCCAGCATCGACAACAGCGCCGAGACCGGAAAGCTGATGCGGCGAAAGCGCATGAAGTCGAACTTGGTGTCGTCCGGCACCAGGCGCAGATGCGGGATAACGCCGAACAGCACCAACAGGCAAAGCACCGTGACCACGGCGATGGCCGCAATGACGAAAATGGTCGTCGGTGTCATTGGGCCCTCAAATGGGAACGGTTTGCGGCCGCCACCAGCGCACCCAGGCGGCGACGATCAGGCGCGTGAGCGTGAAGGCGGTAAACAGCGTGGTCAGAATGCCGATGCCGAGCGTCACGGCGAAACCGCGCACGCTGCCGGTGCCGATGAAGAACAAAACCGCGGCGGCGATGAAGGTCGTGATGTTGGAATCGAGAATGGTGGCAAGCGCGCGGCTGAACCCCGCGTCGATGGCGCTGATCGGCGAACGGCCCGAGCGCAATTCCTCGCGGATGCGCTCGTAGATCAAGACGTTGGAATCGACCGCGATGCCCACGGTGAGCACGATGCCGGCAATGCCCGGAAGCGTAAGCGTCGCGCCGATGAACGACAGAATCCCGAGAATCATGCCGACGTTCACCGCCACCGCGACGTTCGCGAACAGGCCGAACAGGCCGTAGGTCACGATCATGAACACGATCACCAGCGCCGCGCCGAAATAGGCGGCGTTGACGCCGGCGTTGATCGAGTCCTGGCCGAGGCCGGGGCCGACGGTACGCTCCTCGATGATGGTGAGCGGGGCAGGCAAGGCGCCGGCGCGCAACAGGATCGCGAGGTCGTTCGCCTGCTGGACGGTGAAATTGCCGGAGATTTGTCCGGAACCGCCCAAGATCGGCTCGCGGATCACCGGCGCCGAGACCACTTCGTTGTCGAGCACGATGGCGAAGGGCTTGCCGACGTTCTCCTGCGTCGCCTGCGCGAAGCGGCGACCGCCGGCGTTGTTGAAGCGGAAGCTGACGATCGGCTCGTGCGTGCGCTGGTCGAAACCGGGCTGCGCATCGACCAAGTCCTCGCCCGAGACCATCACGCGGCGCTCGATCACGTAGGGCTGCTTGTCGCGCGAATAGAGCAATTCCGACTCCGGCGGCGGGCGGCTTTCGAGCGCCTGCTGCGGCGTCATGGTGAGATCGACAAGGCGAAAGGCGAGCTTGGCGGTCTTGCCGAGAAGCGCCTTCAGGCGCGACGGATCCTGCAAGCCCGGCACCTGCACGAGGATGCGGTCGTCGCCCTGGCGCTGGATCAAGGGCTCGACCGTGCCGAGCTCGTCGACGCGGCGGCGCACGATCTCGATCGATTGATCCACCGCCTGGCGGATGCGCTGGGTGATCCCCCCCGGCGTGACGGTGAGAGTGATCTGCCCGCCGCCGGTATCGTTGACTTCAATGTCGCGCTGGCCGGTGCCCGAGAGAAATCCGCCGAGCGGCGCCGACAATTCACGCAACCTGCGCAGCGCCTCGGGCACGTCGGCTTCCTCGCGAATTCGCACCTGCACGGTGAGGTTCTGGATCGCGAGATTGCTGTAGCCGACGCGCGCGTCGCGTAGCACGCGGCGCACGTCGTCGCGCAGCGTCTCGGCACGCTCCTTGCGCACGGCGTTGGAGTCGACTTCGAGCAAGATGTGCGATCCGCCCTGCAGGTCGAGACCGAGCACGAGGCGCCGCTGGAGGGCGGACGGCAAGGATTGAACGGTTGCGGGCGCGAGCAGACTCGGCACCGTCATCAAACAGGTGACGACGGAGGCCAAAATGATCGCCAGAGCCTTCCAGCGGGTGAAATGCAGCATTGCAAAGCCTCAAGCAGTCCAAGCCGACGAATGTTAGGCGGCGCCCTCGTCTTTCGCGGGCTCGCCCTTGGCGCGGACTTCCGTGACCATTTGGCGCAGCTGGCGCACGCGCACGCCCTCGGCGATCTGCACCTCGATCTCGTTGTCGTCGATGACCTTGGTGATCTTGCCGACGAGACCGCCCGAGGTGACGACCGTGTCGCCGCGGCGGAGTTGCGAGACCAGCGTCTGGTGGTCTTTCGCCCGCTTCTGCTGCGGCCGCAAAATCAGAAAATACATGATGACGAAGATCAGGATGAAAGGCGCCACCTGGAACAGCATGTCGCTGCCGCCGGCCGGCGCGCCCTGCGCGAAGGCGGGAGTAATGAACATCGAATTCCTCTTGTTTCGGGTCGGCGAGGACGCAAGTCCGCCGAAGGCGGCGGACTATACCCACGCACCTCCGGATTGCAAACTTTCAACCCTTTCGGGGCGTTGCCGGAAGCGGCGCACCCCCGTATCGTCACTCAAAATAACGGCTACGCGCTCGATGCGGGCCGCAGGGAGGACTTTATGACAAAAGCGTGCATGCGCCCGCTCGCCGCAATCCTGTTCGGAACTTTCCTGTGCGCCTTCGCGGCGGCATCCGCCGCGGCGGAAGAGGAGTGCAAGAATCGCGGCCAGCTCGACACGCTGTATTGCGACGAGAACGGCGACCTCGTCGCCGACGCGCCGAAGGACCCGGGCAAATGGAAGGACCCCTCCACCCTCGTCTTCGCCTATACGCCGGTCGAGGATCCCGCCGTCTACGCCAACATCTTCAAGCCGTTCACCGACTACCTCGGGCAATGCACCGGCAAGCGCGTGGTCTACTATCCGGTGCAATCGAACGCGGCCGAAATCGAGGCGATGCGCTCGGGCCGCCTGCATGTGGCGGGCTTCTCCACCGGCCCCACCGGCTTCGCGGTGAACCTCGCCGGTGCCGTGCCGTTCGCGGCCAAGGGCACCGAAAAGGGTCCGCAGGGCTATCACCTGATCTCGCTGGTGAAGGCCGACAGCCCCTATCAGAAGCTCTCGGACCTCAAGGGCAAGCGCGTCGCCCACACCTCCCCTTCCTCGAACTCGGGCAATCTCGCGCCGCTCGCGCTCTACCCGCCGGAGGGGCTGACGCCGAACGAGGATTACAAGCCGATCATGTCGGGCGGCCACGACAAGTCGGCGCTGGGCGTCGCGTCCGGCGACTACGACATGGGGGGCGTCGCCTCCGACGTTTACGACCGCATGGTGACGCGCGGCACGCTCAAGGGCTCGGACTTCCGCATCATCTACAC
This sequence comes from Xanthobacteraceae bacterium, assembly GCA_041491825.1. Lineage (GTDB taxonomy): Bacteria > Pseudomonadota > Alphaproteobacteria > Rhizobiales > Xanthobacteraceae > Palsa-892. The sequence goes on from JBGPVT010000087.1 coordinate 4,317, forward strand.
GAGCCCGCTGTTCCCGACCTCGTCCTTCGCCTATGCGCACGATCTGAAGCCGGACCTCGCGAAGAAATTGGTCGATTGCTTCTACGCCTTCCGCTTCCCGCCCGAGATGCAGAAGGAATTCAACGGCGACGACCGCTTCTTCCCGATCACCTACAGGGAGAACTGGAAGGTGGTGCGCGAGATCGCTGAAAAGTCGGGCACGCCGTACAACAAGACGGCCTATGACGCGGAAAACAAGCGCGAGGCGGCCGAGCTCGCGAAGAAAGCAGCCGAGAAGGCGGCGCAGCAACAGCCGCAACCGGCTCCCGCGCAGCCGAAGCAATAGCTGTTAAGCTCGAGGCCATGGACGCCTCGGCGAATTTCAAGCAATCGGCCGGCGATGCCGCCGGCCGCGTGCTCGAGCTTCGCAACCTCAACAAGGAGTACCGCACCGGCGTCGCGGTGTTGAAGAATATCTCGCTGAAATTCGCGGGCCGCGGGATCGCCGCCATCATCGGCCCCTCCGGCACCGGCAAATCGACGCTGATCCGTTGCATCAACCGCCTGACCGACCCGACCTCCGGCGAAATCCTGTTCATGGGAATGGATCTGGCGAAGCTCAAGCGGCGGCGCTTGCGGGAAGCCCGCCGCAAGATCGGCATGGTGTTCCAGGAATACAATCTGGTCGAGCGCCTGAGCGTGATCGAGAACGTGCTCTGCGGCCGGCTCGGCTATTTGCCGGCCTGGCGCGCGTGGCTCCGGCGCTTTCCGGCGAGGGACATCGAGCGCGCGTTTTCTCTCCTCGACGCGGTGGGTCTCGGCGACTTCGCGACCGAGCGCGCCGACCGGCTTTCCGGCGGCCAGCGCCAGCGCGTCGGCATCGCGCGCGCGCTGATGCAGGAGCCCGACCTCGTGCTCGCCGACGAACCGACCTCCTCGCTCGATCCGAAGACCTCGGTCGAAATCATGGAGCTGATCGCGCGCCAGGCGGGCGCGCACGGCATTCCGGTGATCGTGAACATTCACAATGTCGAGCTCGCCAAGCGCTACGCCGATCGCGTGATCGGCATGAGCAAGGGCGAAGTGGTGTTCGACGGCTCGCCGAAGACGCTCGATCATTCGCATCTGTTGCAGATTTACGGCGGCGAAGGGTGGCTGGAGTGAGACTCGCGGCTCGATCGATTGTTTCATCCCTCCCCCTCGCGGGGAGGGTGGTCGCGAGCGGCCGATCTCTGGTTTACCCGAGATCGGATTTGGAATTGTGCGCAAGTCGGCAACAGCCGACTTGCGTCGAGCGACCGGGTGGGGGGAAGCCGCTCGCGCCAAGGTTCACCCCACCCGGTCGTGCGGCCTCGCGGCCGCACGACCACCCTCCCCGTCAAGGGGAGGGATAAAAAAATCACGCCGCCTCGTAGTGCTTGAACTTCTTGCGCAGCGCCATCTTGTGAAGATTGCCGTTAAGCATTACTGAAAGAAGCTGGAAAACCACGGTCATGCGCTCGCGCCGATGATGAAACTCACCCGCCGACAGCTCATTCGTTCCGCCCTCGCCTCGTTCGCGGCCGCGGAACTGCCCTGGCCCGTTCATGCGCAGCAAAATCTTGGCGCGCCCGGTCAGGCGCCGCTGACGCCCATCCTCTTCGTGCACGGGAACGGCGACCATGCCGCGTTGTGGATCACGACGCTCTGGCGCTTCGAGACCAACTTCTATCCGCGCGAGCGCATGCTCGCCTTCAACTTCACCGATCCGCTCGCGCGTGCCGACGACGCGGTGGCCGAGAAGGGACGCTCGTCGACGGAAGACCAATTGCGCGAACTCACGGCGGCGATCAAAGCCGTGCGCGAACGCACGGGCGCTTCGCGCGTCGCGCTGGTCGCGAGTTCGCGCGGCGGCTACGCGGTTCGCAACTTCATCCAGAACGGTGGTGCTGCCGAGGTCAGCCACGCGGTGTTCTGCGGCGTTCCCAACAAGGACGTCTTCAACTGGGAAGCCAATCCTGGCAGCGAATTCAACGGGCGCGCGCCGTTCCTGCAACGCCTTAATGGCGGCGACAGCGACGTGGTCGCGGGCACGGCGTTTCTGACGCTCCGAAGCGAGAGCAACGACAAATACGCGCAGCCCGACGGGCGCTTCGTCGGCAAGCCGGGCGTCCCCACGGGCATTACCTTCGAGGGTCCGGAATTGCGGGGCGCCACGAATGTCGTGCTCGGCGCGCTCGATCACCGCGAAACCGCGTTCCATCCGCGGGCGTTTGCCGAAATATATAAATTCATCGCCGGGCGCGAGCCCGAGAAATTTTCCATCGCGACGGAGCCGCGGCCCGTGCTCGCGGGCTTCGTCACCGGATTGCCGGGCGGCACGCCGACGAACCGCCCGCTTTCCGCCGCCACGGTCGAAGTGTACCGGGTGTCGCCGGAAACGGGCGAGCGCATCGGCGCGCCGATTCACAACCGCGTCACCACCGAGGACGGACGCTGGGGGCCTGTGTCGGTCGATCCCGCCTGGTTCCTCGAATTCATGATCCAGGCGGCGGAGCATCCGACGACGCATATTTACCGCTCGCCGTTTCTGCGTTCTTCGACGGTCGTGCATCTGCGGCCCGGAAGGCCGCTGGCGCCGGCCGACGCCGGAGCCGGCGCCGTGGTGCTGATGTCGCGGCCGCGCGGCTATTTCGGAATTCCGCGCGACGTGGTGCGGCTCGACGGCATGGATGCCAAGGGCATCGCCGCCGGCGTTCCCACGGATTCCGTCGCCACGCTGCGGCTCGCGGCCGGCGAAAGCGGGCGGCCGGTCAGCGCGGCGTTCAATGAGGAGAAGATCACGGCGCGCGCCTGGCCCGCCGCCGAAAACCGGATCGCGATCGCGGAGTTGACGTATTGATTTCCCCTCTCCCTCTCCCCGCATGCGGGGAGAGGTAAGCCCGCTCTCTTCATCCCTCCCCCTTGTGGGGAGGGTGGACGCGAGCAAAGCGAGCGTCCGGGTGGGGGTGGAAGCGAATACGCGAAAGCCTTGCCGACCCCCACCCCGCCTCGCTTACTTCGTTCGCTCGGCGACCCTCCCCCACAAGGGGGAGGGATAAGAAAATTACGCCGCCTTGCAGGCCTTGAACTGGTTCGCGGTGCAGGGCGAGGGAAATAATTTTCCCTCTCCCCTTGTGGGAGAGGGGGACGCCGAGCGAAGCGAGGCGTCGGGTGAGGGGTCCGCGAACACAAGTCGGCTGTTGCCGACTTGTGCCAAATAAAACCGCCGATCTCGGGTAAACCCGAGATCGGAGCGAGCCATAAAATTATCGGCGGAGAGAAATCGCCTTACCCCTCACCCGGTTCTCGCTTGCTAACGCAAGCTCGAACCACCCTCTCCCACAAGGGGAGAGGGGAAGAAACGATAGTCACGCCGCTTTGTAGTCCTTGAATTTCTCCCGCAGCGTCAGCTTGTGGATCTTGCCGGTTGCCGTCATCGGGAACTGGTCGAGGAATTCCACCGCGTCCGGCAGCCACCATTTGGCGACGTGCGGGCGCATGTAGTCGATGATCTCGGCGGCGGTGACTTGCGTCCCCTCCTTCTTCACGACGAGGAGGAGCGGCCGCTCCTGCCACTTCGGATGCGCGATCGCGATCACCGCCGCCTGCAACACCGCC
>JBGPVT010000088.1:0-7904 GCA_041491825.1 Xanthobacteraceae bacterium
AAGATCAGCAGGCGATCGTCGGCTTCGTCGTTCATCTGAATTACAAGAATCCCTATATCGCGCCGTTCGAGGAATTCCAGCGCTTCAAGACCCATCCCGCGATTCGCCCCACGCTCGAGGGCGGCAAGCGGCTCGCCTATGGCGCGCGCGCTCTCACCGAGGGCGGATTCCAATCGGTACCGAAGCTCGTCTTTCCCGGCGGCGCGCTCGTCGGCTGCGCCGCCGGATTCATGAACGTGCCGCGGATCAAAGGCTCGCACAACGCCATGCTCTCGGGCATGCAGGCGGCGGAAAGCATCGCGGCGGCGCTGCAAGCAAATCGGGCCAACGATACGATCGAGGGCTACGATCAAGGCTGGCGCGCTTCCGCGATCGGCCGCGACCTGAAACGCGTGCGGAACGTCAAGCCCTTGTGGTCGAAATTAGGGATGCTCCTCGGCATCAGCCTCGGCGGCCTCGACATGTGGCTGAACACATTGCTCGGCTTCTCGCCGTTCGGCACGCTCAGCCACGGCAAGCCGGATTCGAAAACGCTCGAGCCCGCGGCGAAATTCGCGCCCATACCTTATCCCAAGCCCGACGGCGTGATTTCGTTCGACAAGCTCTCCTCGGTGTTCATCTCCAACACCAATCACGAGGAAGACCAGCCGGTGCATCTGCACGTCGCGCGGCCCGAACTGCAAAAATCCTCGGAGCACGACGTCTATGCCGGGCCGTCGGCGCGCTATTGCCCGGCCGGCGTTTACGAATGGATCGAGGAAGCAACGGGCCCGCGCTTTCAGATCAACGCGCAAAATTGCGTTCATTGCAAAACTTGCGACATCAAGGACCCGAACGAGAACATCACCTGGGTTCCGCCCGAAGGCGGCGGCGGACCGAACTATCCGAACATGTGACGCGCGGCCGCGCGCTCGCGCTCTTACGCCGGATGTGCTTCAATGCGCGATGGCCGCTTTCGATTTCGGCGCGCTCGCGGAGCTCTATCCCTGCAAGGGCCGCGGCGGCGCGCGGTCGCCGGTGAGCTATCATCGCTTCGAGACGGCGGCCGAGGCGATTCGCTTCGCGATCGAAGAACTTCCGCCCGCGCTCCTGAACGGCGCCATTCTCGAAATCGACGAGGATCGCTACCACAAGGACCAAATCCGCGCGTTTTACGACAGCAAGGAATTTCCGCTGATCCGGCGCGCCAACGGACGCAAGCTGGGCTGAATTCCGGTGACGCGATGAGCCTTTCTCCCGCCGCACAGAAATCGCTCGCGCAATGGCACGCGATGATCGCGAAGAACGATCTTTCCGAGCTTCCGTCGATCGTCGCCGAGAAGGCGATTTTCCGTTCGCCGATGGCCTATCCGCCTTACCCCACGCGCGACGTGGTCTGCCTTGTGCTTCGCACGGCGGCGAGCGTGTTCGAGGACTTCGTCTATCACCGCGAATTCGTGGCGGGGCCGAATGACGTCGTGCTCGAATTCTCGGCCCGCGTCGGCGACAAGAAATTGAAGGGCGTCGACATCATCCGCTTCGACGAAGCGGGTAGAATCGCCGAATTCGAGGTGATGGTGCGGCCGGCGAACGCGCTTGCAGCGCTCGGTGCTGCGATGGGCGCGCGCATCGGGCCGGTGGTGAACGCGGCGAAAAAGATGAAGGTGTGACGGCGCGCCCGTCCGCATAGGTGAGGTCTTGGTTTCGTTGAGGTATTCGGCGATCGCCTGTGCTGGAACGCCAGATTGATCCGATCCCGCGCAACGCGATCCCGGCGAGCGATTGAGATCGCCCGACGCCCTTGCCAAGCGCGCCATCGGCGCGCGAGCATCTTCCGCAAGTGATTCGTCGACTCCGTCACGCGAATAGAGGCCATCGCGGATGTTGCTCGATCTTCGGATTATGCTCGCGGCAAGCTTCGCGGCCGTTCTTCTTCTGATCGGCGGCTTCGGCCTGATTGCGGCGCTCCGCACGCCCGGCAAGCCGTCGATCGCGATTTCAGCCGGGCCCGCCGAGATTACCGGCTCGATCGGCGCGCGCGGCGAAAAATCCCAATCGCTCACCAATGAGGACAAGACCGCCCGGCCGATGCCGCCGGCCGCCGAGGCCGCGCGAGCGGCGCCGGAACCCGTGCGCGCGGTCAATGTCGATCATACGGAAAAGACCCAAGCCCTCCAGGGCGGGGAGGAAGAAAAGCCGAAAGGCGCCGCCGCCAAGCAGAAGCCGCGCATCCGCGCCGCCGCCCGGCCGGAAACGGGCGCCAATTTCAGGGCCAACAATCCGCTGGCGTTTCCCTTCTTCGGCACCGGAACGAACGCGGGCCAATAGCGCCCGATCGCGCCCGCGGCAGCGGCGCATCAAAAAATTCGCGCGGCCAAAATAACGATCAGCCTTCCCATGCCTTCGGGCGGTAGAAGGTGTGCACGCCGATGCGGTTGATCTTCCGCATCTCGCGGATCCAGTCCGGATGCACCCAGTAGGCGTGGTAGTGCGTCGCCTTGCCGATCTCGTCGAGCCACAGCCTGCCGTCGAGCATCTCATGGGAGATTTGCTTTGCCTGCTCCCACATGTCGGGCTCGTCGACGACGAGCTTCTTGCCCTCGCAGGCGAAGGTGAACTGGCAGGCGAGGTAGCGGTTGGCGTTCTGGTAGACGACGCCGCAAATGTCGCTCGGATAAAAACCCGAGAAAGCGCGGTTGACCACGACCTGCGCCACCGCGACCTGGCCCTGCTTCGGCTCGCCGCGGCTTTCGAAATAAATCGCGTCGGCGAGGCATTTTTCGGCTTTGGCGAGCCCCGGACCCTTGATGGCGAGCCGCTCGGCCGGGCTCTTGGGACGCGCTTCCTCGCCGGTCACCACGCCCTTGGCGGCGACGGTGGTGGAGCCCTCGGTTGGCGCGCTCGCGGGCGCCGAAGCCAGTTGCGGCTTGTCTCCTGGATCGAGGATCGCGGGAAGCGAGCCCAGCACATTGTTGCGGAAGAAGAAGAGACGCGAGACGCGGGCGATCACGCCCTGTTTCGGCAGATCGTCCTCGTTCAAGCGCGCGAGCGTGCCGGCGCGGTCGGGGCGCGGCTCGTCTTCATCCTTCGGCAGGCCCGGATCCATTTCGAGCGACATGGCGATGTCGTAGCGGGGCGTGGGGGCGGGAACCTCGGAAGGCTCCTCCGCGGTTTCTACGTGCGGCGGCACGACGGCGACATGCCTTACCAGGAGGTCGCCCTTGCCGGCGCGATTGACGATGGTGATCTGCGGCTCGTCCGCCTCGATATCCGGCCCCGCGGTCGATGCGATGCTCGGGATCGAGCCTGTGATATCGAGGTCCGCATCCCGCTCGACGCGTGCGACCACCTGCAGGACCGGAAGCTCGGGAATTGCGATGCCCACGGGACGCGGCAGCGAAAACGTCGCGGTTCGGAGCGCCGAGAAGGAAAGGAAGAAGCCTTCCGCGCGTTCGGCGGGCGCCGCCTGATAGGTGAGAAGGCTCGCGAGATCTTGCGGGCCGATGCGGCTCGGGAAAGCGAGGAGAAGCGCGCTCGCAATACCGAGTTGAACGGCGAAAGGACGCCGTTTTGCACGCGACGCAAACATTTTACGCCCACCCTACGCAACGCTACAGATGCGTCTCGATCCCTCCCCGGGACCGAGAACGAACGCGAGGGCGTTATCGCCTGCTTAATCTTGAAGCCAGGTTAACGGGCGGGGCTGGCCGAGAAGCGGGAGTTCTCGTCCTTATAGGCGCCTCAGAACAGCCGTCCGGGGGAGCCCGCGAGGATCGGCATCACGACCATGATGACGGTTGCGAGCACGAAGCCGAGGAGCCGCGCGCCGTTCGAAACCATCCGGCCCGGGACCCCGCGCCAGAAGGTGAACAGGGTGATTTCGAAGGCGGCCATGGCGATCAGCACCCAGAAATAGGGCGACACGCTGAAATCCTGCGCCGCGGGTACGGCGATCAGGATGGCGCCGGCGGCGATGCCGACCGCGCCCATGAATCCGAGGAAGATATGATCGGTCGTCATGGTCGAACTCGCTTGCACAAGCGGCCCGGCACGGGGCCGGACCGCTCTACAGCTTTATTGCCGTCCGGCTCAGAAGTTCAAGCCTTTTTCCTTGAAGTATTTGATCGCGCCGGGATGGAAGGGAATCGGCGAATTATCCTTCTTCTGCGTGTCGAGGACGAAGCTCTCCGCCTCGCGGTGGACCGCGACGAGTTCCGGCTTCTTGTCGAAGATCAGCTTCACGACGGCGTAGGCGAAATCGTCCGCCATCTTCTCGTCGGTGACGAGGATGTTCCATACAGTCGCGACCGCGTTGTCCTTGTCCTGGCCTGGGTAGGAACCGGCCTTGATCGTGTCCTTGACGTAGAGATTGCCGTACTTCGCGTTCATTGCCGGAACCGCGTCGGCGTGATCGACGAGCTTGAGCTTGGTTCCGGGTGTCGCACCGAGATCGGTGACGCCCGCCGTCGGAATGCCGCCGACCCAGAAGAAGGCGTCGATCTTGCGGTCCTTGATCGCGTTCACCGATTCCGCCACCGACAGGCGTTCGCGTCTCAAGTCCTTGTCCTTGTCGAGGCCGACGGCCTCGATCAGCCGGAAGGCCATCACTTCGGTGGCGCTGCCGGGGGCGCCGGTGGAGACGCGCTTGCTCTTGAGATCGGACATCTTGTCGATGCCGGTGCCCTCGATCGTCACCACGTGCATGCGGTTCGGGTAGAGGATCATCAGCGTACGCAACGGTACGCTGCCGCTATACTTGAATTTGTCCTCGCCCTTGAAGGCGTCGAGCGCGGCATCGGCCATCGAGAAGGCGATCTCGCTTTGGCCCGAGGCGATGAGCTTGAGATTGTCCACCGAACCGCCGGTGACCTCCGCGGTCGCCTGAACGTCCGGCATGTATTTCGAAAGCACGTTGGCGAGCGCGCCGCCGAGCGGATAGTAGACGCCGCCGGTGCCGCCGGTGCCGATCGCGATCGCCTTCTTCGATTGGGCGAGTGCGGCGCCGAGAAAGAGGACGCCGAGCGCAACGCCGACAATCGCCGATTTCCTGGAGATTTTCATTCTTTCCTCCCTCATTTCGGTTTCGGGCGGGTCTCCGTCGCGGGAGCCGGCCGATATTTCTGCCATAACAATAGAGCAGCGGCGAGCGCCAGTCCAAACGGCGCGGGGTGCGGAACGTCGAGGCCCGTCAGATACTCGGCGAGCGCCTCGATGAGGCTTGGAAACACCAGCAGCAAGCCGGCGAGCGTCCATAGCACGCGCTCGGCAAAAACCGTTTGGCGAAGCGCCCAGTTCTGGGCGGCGCATGCAAGCGCGGCGAGACCGGCCGCGGTCTTGAGCGTGACCCAGACGATGTCGAGCCACCAGCCGCCTTGCGGAATTTTCAGCAACAGCCCGATTCCGTCCGGATCGAGCACGAACACGAACGGCACCAGGAAGGCGGGGAGCGTGTATTTCCACGCCTGCATCGTCGTCTTATAGGGGTTCGCGCCGGTGATTGCGGCCGCGGCGAAGGGTGACAGCGCCGTCGGCGGCGAAACCTCCGACAGCACCGCGTAATAGAAGATGAACATATGCGCGGCGTAATCGGGCACGCCGAGCTTGATGAGCGCGGGCGCCGTTATGACGGCGCAGATGATGTAGGAGGCGGTGACCGGCACGGCGAGCCCGATCACCCACACGATCAGCGCCGTATAAATCGCGGTCAGCAGCAAGTCGCCGCCGGCATAGTCGATCACGATCGACGAAAATTTGAGGCCGAGACCGGTGAGCGTGACGACGCCGACGATGATGCCGGCGGAGGCGCAGGTGGTCGCGGCCGTCAGCACGCCGATCGATCCGTCGGCGAGCGCGCGTACGATCTTCTTCGGCACCATCGCCGTCTCGCGGGTGAGGAAGCTCGTGCCGAGGGCGAGCGCCGTCGACCAGAACACGGCGAGCGACGACGAATAGCCGAGCAGCATGAAGACGATGATCGCGATCAGCGAGGTGAAGTGGAACCAGTAGCGCCGCGTCATATGCCAAAGCGTCATTTCCGGCGTGTAGGGAACGGCGTGCGCGCCGAAACGCTTCGCGTCGAGCTCGACCATGATGAGAAGCGAGAAGTAGTAGAGACAGGTCGGGATCGTCGCCATCCAGATGACTTCGAGGTAGCTGATCTTCAAGAATTCGGCGATCAGAAACGCGGCGGCGCCGAGCACCGGCGGCGACAGGATCGCGCCAAGGCCGCCGGCGGCGAGCAGGCCGCCGGCCGCGGACGCCTCGAAGCCCGCCCGCTTCATCATCGGATAGGCGACGGCGCCGATCGTCACCGTCGTGGCGACGCCCGACCCCGACGGGCCGCCGAGCAGGAACGACGACAGCACGACCGTGCGGCCGGCGCTGTTCGACCCGCCTCCCATCAGGGCCATCGAAAAATCGATGAAGAACTTGCCGGCGCCGGATTGGGCGAGAAAGGCGCCGTAGATGGTGAAGAGAATGATGAGCGTCGCGGAGACGTCGACCGGCGAGCCGAAAACGCCTTCAAGGGTGATGAAAAGATGCCCGACGAGGCGCGGAAGATCGTAGCCGCGATGCGTCCAGGGCGCCGGCAGATAGGGGCCCGTCATCGCATAGGCGACGAACAGGAGACAGATCGCCGGAACGATCGCGCCGGTGGTGCGGCGCGTCGCCTCAAGCAGGATGAGGATGAACGTGACGCCGAGGATTACGTCGGTCCGGTTCGGACCAGTGGCGCGATCGGTGAAATCGTCGCCGCCCATGATCGCGTAGATCAGAATGCCGACCGCCGTGAGTCCGATCAACACGTCCCACCAGCGGATGTGGTTGCGGAAACGCGGCAGCATCGGGAACAAGAGGAAGCAGAGCAGCATCACGAAGGCGACGTGCGTGTAGCGCAGCGGCTGCGTCGGCACGATGTCGTAGGCCGCGTAGAGATGGAACAAGCTCATCGTGACCGCGATGCAGGTGACGATCTTGCCCGCCCAGCCGGATAGCCGGTTGGCGGCGCCTTCCTCTTCTTCGACGAACGCCTCGGCCTTCTTGAGCTGTTCTTCGGAAATCTCCGGCCGGCCGCCCTGTGACGTGAGTCTCGGTGCGTCTGTCATCGATTCCCCCCAACCGCGCTCATGACGACCGGCCCGGCATAGGGGCTTGCATCCGAGTGGTATTTTTTGGCGCCCGTCAAAAACCCTAAAGCCCCAAGCGGTAAAAGGCAAAATTGCAGGCCTATTTCCGCGAAAAAGAGGGGCGAAAGGGGCCATTAACCTTGCGGCAATCCGACGCAGAAATACTCGCTTCGCGCGTGGACCCCCCAATGCTCGATTGTCTTACACAGGCCGGATTGAAAGAGGGCTGGCAGCTTTTCGGCTTTGCCGGCTTCCTGTTTCTGTCGCTGATCTGCGGCGCGGTCGCGCTCGCCGTCATCCGCCTCATTCGCACCCGCTCGCTCGGCCAAGAGAACAGGCGGCTCCGGACCGTGCTCAACCACATGTCGCAGGGCCTTTGCATGTGGGACGCGGAAACGAAGCTTCTTCTGTGCAACGATCGCTACGTCGAGATGTACGGCATGTCGCTCGATTCCATGAAACCGGGGCGGCTCTTGCGCGAGGTCCTCGAGCATCGCGCGGAGCGGGGAAATTTCAAGGGCGATATCGCGCAATATGTCGCCGACGTCCTGAAGGGGATTTCGGAGGGGAAAGACAACCTCAAAGTTATCAAGCAGCCGGACGGCCGCACCATCGCGATCGCCGAACGCATGATGCCCGGCGGCGGCTGGGTCGCGACCCATGACGACGTGACCGAGCAGCACGGCATCGAGCAGCAGCGGGCGGCGATGCACGCCACTGAGGAGCGGCGCGCGAAGGTCGAAGCGGCGATCGTCAAGTTTCGCGAGCGGATAGAGGAAGTTCTTCGCACCGTCAGTG
>JBGPVT010000089.1:0-7901 GCA_041491825.1 Xanthobacteraceae bacterium
AGACGCGCATGCCACAGCCAACGGTCGAGACGTTGATGGCTTCCTTCCACGAAGGCTTCAGCTCTCGTTCTTCTGTCCCGCTTCGAGGCGCGCCTTCAATTCGAGGAGTGCGGCGAAGGGCGAGTTGGGATCGATGGGCCGTTCCCGATTGCGCTCGCGCTCGCGCGGCGGACGCTGGTCGCGTTCGGGACGATGCACGCGCGGGGCCCTCCGTTCGCGTTCCGGGCGCTCGCGCTTGTGCGATTTATGCTGATGCGGCTGGTCTTGCTTTGTTTCGCTCGCTTGCGGCTCGCTCGTGGCCTTCGCGGCATCCGCCGCCGCGGGCGCGACGGAAGCTCGCGGGGTACGCCGTTCGCGCTCTTGCCGACGCGGCGGTTTCCGCTCGTCCCGCGGGCGGCCCGGACGCCAGACTTCGATCATGGCGGGCTCTGACGGTCCGGCCACGGCAGGAGCGGCTTCGGCCGGCGGCGCGGTTTCGCTCGGCGCCAGCGCGACCGTTTCGCTACCCGGCTCATGCTCGGCCGGCGCAATTGCGCTTTCCGGTTCGAGAAGCGGGTCGGCCGCGACATTGGAAACGATCTCGTGCGGGGGCTCCGCCGCCGTTACGGCGGCCGTCTCATCCGCTGCCGGCGCCGCGTCTGCCGCGACCTCGGGCTTCGCTTCCGGCGGCGGCGCGGGACGCCGCTCCATGCGGTAACCCAGCGCGCGCAGAATGTGGGAAAAATCCTCGCCGGCGCAGCCCGCGAGCGAGGTCATGGCGACCGTCACGGTGAAGCCGCGGCCGTCGGATGCGCCCGCGGGCTTCTCGCCCGGCATGCCGGGCCGCCAGGAAAGCGCCGGACGAATGAGATCGGCAAGCCGCTCCAGAATATCGACACGGAGCGCGCGCGATCCGCAGACCCGATAGCCGACGGCGCGATAGAGGGGTTTTGCGATTTCAAGATCGATCGGGATCGAGGTGCGCCCGCTCGCCGCGAGCGCGGGAAGTTCGGATATGCCCTTCTGTCCGAGACCGCCGTGTTTCAGGCCCCATAGCAACAGACTCAATGCCCGCGGGGCCGGCTTTAACAGCAGAGGCATGTAGATGTGATAGGCGCCGAAGCGAATGCCGTGCGCGCGCAAGCCCGCACGCGCGGTCTGATCGAGGCCCTTCACCTCGTCGGCGACTTTTTGCCGCTCCAAGACGCCGAGCGATTCGACGAGTTGGAAGGCCACGCCCCGCGCAATGCCGGTAATTTCCTCGGCCTTGCCGAGCGCGACCAGCGGCCCCAGCAATTTTTCGATATGGGTCTGCAGCCAGAGCGCGAGCCGCGCTTCGACGCCGTCGCGCGCCGGGCCCGTCAACTGCTCGTCGGCGAGAATGCGAAAGCGCGGCTCCAGCGCGTTGTAGCCCGCGATCAGGCGCGCGACCGGCTCGCCGGTCCAGCGGATCGTGGCGTCGGAGGCGAGCACGAATTTTTCGTCGGAAGAATCCGCGAGCCGCTTTGCGCGCGCTTCGATTTCGCCCGCCAGCACCTTTTGCGCCGCTCCCCGCAAGGCTTTCGCATCCGGCTCGCTCGAAGAATCCGCCGGCGCGAATTCGAAGCCGGACAGATGACCGATAACATGGCCCTCGACGACCAGGTCGCCCGTCTTGGTGATTTCGGTTTCCAATATCGCGTTCTCTCTCAGGCGCCGCATGAGGACGCTGGTGCGCCTGTCGACGAAACGCTGGGTGAGCCGTTCGTGCAAGGCATCGGAGAGCCTGTCCTCGACGCCGCGCGCCACCCCTTGCCAATGTTCGGGATCGTCAAGCCAATCGGGCCGGTTCGCGGCGAAGGTCCAGGTGCGGACCTGCGCGATGCGGTTCGAGAGCGTGTCGATGTCACCATCGGTCCTGTCAGTATGCGCGACCTGGCGCGCCATCCAGTCGGAGGCAATTCTACCCTCGCGCATGAGGAATCCATAGAGGGTCATCACGAGTTCCGCGTGCGCCGCGGGCGCGATCTTGCGGTAGTCGGGGATCTGGCAGACCTCCCACAACCGCTCGACGGCGTCCGGCGTCTTCGCAAGCGCGACGATCGCGTCCTCTTTTGCCGCGCGCTCCAGCACCAAGACGTCCTCGGCGAGCGGCGCGCGCGTCAATCCCTCCTCGCGCGGGCTCGCGGCCAAGCTCGCGAGAAGGGCCGCGAGGGAGCGGAAATCGAGTTTGGCGTTCCGCCACTGCAAGACGCGCACGGGTTCGAAGTTGTGGCTTTCCAGCCGTTCGACGAGTTCCTGATCGAAGGCGGGGCAGCGGCCGGTCGTACCGAAGGTTCCGTCGCGCGAGGCGCGGCCGGCGCGGCCGGCGATCTGCGCCATCTCGGCGGGGTTGAGCCGGCGGAACTGATAGCCGTCGAATTTGCGATCGGAGGCGAAGGCGATGTGATCGACATCGAGATTGAGACCCATGCCAATGGCGTCGGTCGCGATCAGATAATCGACGTCGCCGGATTGATAGATCTCGACCTGCGCGTTGCGCGTACGCGGCGACAGCGCGCCGAGGACGACGGCCGCCCCCCCGCGCTGGCGGCGGATCAATTCGGCGATCGCATAGACCTCTTCCGCCGAGAAGGCGACGATCGCCGAGCGGCGCGGCAGCCGCGTGATCTTTTTTTCGCCGGCGAAAGCGAGGTGCGAGAGCCGGGGTCTTTGCACGACGTCGATGCCGGGCAGAAGCCGCTCGATCAGCCCGCGCACGGTCGCGGCGCCGAGCACGAGCGTCTCCTCGCGGCCGCGGCGGTTCAGCATGCGGTTCGTGAAGACGTGGCCGCGCTCGAGGTCGGCGGCAAGCTGCACTTCGTCGATGGCGACGAAGGCGACGTCGAGGTCCTGCGGCATCGCCTCGACGGTGGATACCCAGAAACGCGCGTTCGGCGGCTTGATCTTCTCTTCCCCGGTGATCAACGCCACCGCATCGGCGCCGACCCGCTCGACCGCGCGGTTATAAACTTCGCGGGCGAGCAGGCGGAGCGGCAGGCCGATCAACCCCGACGAATGGGCGAGCATCCGCTCGATCGCCAGATGCGTCTTGCCGGTATTGGTGGGCCCGAGAACGGCGGTGACGCCGCGCCCGCGCTGGGCGGGCGGAACGGGCGGAAGTTTCATCAGCATCGGATGTCGCCCGCGGGCTTGTTTGGGGATTTCTGTATCATAATGCGACGCTTCGAGCCGGTTCTTGAGACCGTTGTGAAGGAGTTGGAACGCGTCCCGAACGAAACGCGCCCGAATCGCTGACTCGACCCGAGTCCAGCTTCGTTCCTCCTAGATATTGGGCTTCAGCTTCAATGCGCCACCAGAGCTGTTTCGAGCGGCGCAAAATTCGATCGAATCCGGCAACGAGCGGTTAATTTCCCCGTTCTCGCGCGAACGGCGCCGAATTGCTACCGGGCGACGGGGCTTGCCGCTTGTTTTTCGCGCGCCTCGGCGGAAAAGGTCTCGGCTTCCACGAGGACAATCCCCACCAGCGTCACGATCGAAACCCGGATCGGAAACAGGACCCGGGTGCCGGCGACGGGCGCCAGCCACACGAAGATGTTCTTGTTGTCCTCCATGAATTTCACTTGCAGCCGCGCTACCCGGTGGCCCGCGATCGGCCGGTAGTCGACGCGGCAAACCAGCATCGGACCGTTATAGCCGTTCACGTTCTTCGCGGCCTCTGTGCGCTCGTAGGAGAACACGAGGTCGTAGCGTTGGCGGCCGTCGAAGATCGAAATGGTGCGGTTGCAGGAATCGTGCGCGAGCAAATCGCCGCTGCCGGGAACCGTGATCACGGCCGCGCTCATCGGGTCGACCACGCCCTGGCGATGTTGCTCGGTCACCGGGACGCGATCATCGGCCGGCTTCGTCGGCGGCGAGACGGCGAATTCCTTCACCACGTTGTTCGCGAGCGAAATGCGGATTTCCTCCGCCTTTTTGTCGGTTTCGGAGGTGGAGGAATAGGTCAGCGGCGAGACCTTGCCGTTGACGAAATTGCCGCGCGCCGCGACCGAGCCCTCGCCCCTCGATATCAGGCGGGCAAGCCCCGTCACCTTGGCGCTGCCGGCGGCCGCATAGCCGTCATCCGTGATGTCGACGATGAGCGCGGCCTTGCCGATCTCGATGCCTTTCAAGTCCGCGAGCGCGGTGAGGGAAGCCTTGTAGCGGACGTCGAGGCGCGCATCGGCGAAGGCGGAAGTTGTGGCAGCGAAGAGGAGAAGCACTGCTGCGGCTCTGATCGCGGTGCGGGGTCGCATGATGTTCGAACCTTCCGGTGGGCCGAAGCCGCCGTGGGAGCCGTCTCAGCCCGACTTTATCGCACGTCCGGCGACAGCATACCGAAATTTCGGGTGAGGCCTGAATGCGTCGGAACTGTGACCCGCCTGCTTGACGCTATCCCGCGTGGCCCCTAAGAGAAGCGCCGTTCCGGCAAAGCCGGAGTTCATCGGAAGGTTCGATCATGTCGCGGCGCTGCGAACTCACCGGCAAGGGCGTGCTCGTCGGTCACAAGGTGAGTCATTCTAACATCAAGACAAAGCGGAGGTTTCTGCCGAATCTCTGCAACGTGACGCTGCAGAGCGATGCTCTCGGGCAGCGCGTGCGGTTCCGCATCAGCGCCAACGCCTTGAAATCCGTCGATCATCGCGGCGGTCTCGACGCGTTTTTGATGAAGGCGCGCGATAGCGAGCTTTCGCCGAAGGCCCGCGATCTCAAGCGAAAGATCGCGAAAAAGGTCGCGGCTCCCGCGAGCCCATCCCACGCCTAGCCTCAACGCGCGAGCGTGAACTGCAGCAGCAGCGTTCGTTGCAGCGGATTGAAATTATCGTCTGAAATCAGGGTCAGGACCGTCTCGCCCTCCGGCGAGCGGTGAACTGCGAGCCCTTCCATATTGTCGATCTGGTAGTTCCGGTCCGCCTCGAAGACGACCGATCCTTCCAGCACCGCGCCGGGCTTGATCGCCGACAGCGGAAAGCGGCGAATTCGCATGCCCGCCCCCCGCATGAGCGAGAAGCTGCGTTCCAGAACGAGCAATTCCTGAGCGGGCGTGACGGCCGCGTCGGTGATGTCGAAATCATTCGACCGCGTGAAGGCGAAATTTCCGGGGCTCGGGCCGCCGATCAGAAACGCCCGGATGTTTCCGGCTTGATCGAGGCCGCGTTCGGAAATCGCGACCAACGTGCCGCCGAGCGGCATGTCGCGCGGCACAAAGACCATCGCCTCGAGCCCCTTATTGTAAGGCAGCGACTTGACCTCGGGCGGCACTTGTATCGGCTCGCCGCGCGCGAGAAATCCGTCCTTGCCGTAGTCGAAGCGCACGATCTGATTGACGCGCTCGATGCCCACATAGAGCGTGCCGCCGTCCTCGGCGAGCGATTCGGTGTCGAACCAGCCGCGCAAGGCGAGCGGATTGCCGTCCCAGCCCAGAATCGGCGCCATCTCCGCATCCGCGATTCCGGCGGGACGATCGGACGCATAAACGATGCGGCCCCTGAACCAGCGGCCGCGATCGCTGACGGCAAGAAATCCTTTGCCGTCCGCATTCACGCGGATGGCCGAGATGCCGCCGAATCCCTGGTAAGTCGACAAGAGCTCGATGCCGCCGCGAAAGGCGAGCGCGCCGAATTCGCGTCGCTCGGGATCGCGGCGATCGAAGGCGGCGATCGGCCGCGTCGCCAATTCGATGCGGGCTCCCGCCTCGCCCGTTTTGGGAGGCTCCTGGGCGATGGCCGCGCCGGGGAAGCTCGCGAGAAGAGCAAGCGCCAGCGCGTGACGGAGGATCGCTTTCATGAAGCTTATGGTCGGGCGGCTCAGCCGCGCTCAGGCGACGCGTTTGCGTGAAACCGGCCGGCTCGGGGCCGCCTGCGCATCTTCGTCGAACAATTCGGCGAGCTTCTCGGTCATCGCGCCGCCGAGTTCCTCGGCATCCACGATGGTGACCGCGCGCCGGTAATAACGCGTGACGTCATGGCCGATGCCGATCGCGATCAGCTCCACCGGCGAGCGCGTTTCGATGTCGTTGATGACGTAGCGCAAGTGCCGCTCGAGGTAATTGCCGGGGTTCACGGAAAGCGTTGAGTCGTCGACGGGCGCACCGTCGGAGATCATCATCAGAATTTTGCGGCTTTCGGTGCGGGCGAGCAGGCGCCGGTGAGCCCAGTCGAGAGCCTCGCCGTCGATGTTTTCCTTGAGCAGGCCTTCGCGCATCATCAGCCCGAGATTCTTGCGCGCGCGCCGCCAGGGCGCGTCGGCGGACTTGTAGATGATGTGGCGGAGGTCGTTTAAGCGCCCGGGATTGACCGGCTTGTTCGCGGCGAGCCACGCCTCCCGCGACTGGCCGCCTTTCCAGGCGCGCGTCGTGAATCCGAGGATTTCCACCTTCACCCCGCAGCGCTCGAGCGTGCGCGCGAGAATGTCGGCGCAGGTGGCGGCGACGGTGATCGGCCGGCCGCGCATCGAGCCGGAATTGTCGAGCAGAAGCGTCACCACCGTGTCGCGGAAATCCATATCGCGCTCCTGCTTGAAGGAGAGCGGCTGGAAGGGATCGATGATGATGCGGGACAGTCGCGCGGTATCGAGCATTCCCTCCTCGAGATCGAAGTCCCAGGCGCGGTTCTGCTGGGCGAGCAAGCGCCGCTGCAGGCGGTTGGCGAGCCGCGCCACGACGCCTTGCAAGTGCTGCAACTGCTTGTCGAGATACGAGCGAAGCCGCGAAAGCTCCTCGGGGTCGCACAGTTCCTCGGCGCCGATCGTCTCATCAAAGCGCGTCGAGAACGCGCGGTAATCGGGCCCCCGCGGCTCGTTGGAAAGCGGATGCCGCGGCCGCCACGGCTCGCCGGCCTCGCGCGAATCGCCGGCATCCACGTCCTCCGGCCGCTTGGCGGAAGGCGCTTCCTCGCTTTCGCTGGCGGCCTCGGACGTATCGTCGGCGGCAAGCTTGGAGTCCTCGGCGGCGGCGCTTTCGCTCGCGTCGTCGCGCTCGGCGCCGCCTTCCTCGCCGGCCTGGTCCTGTCCTTCTCCCTCGTCGTCGGAATCTTCTTCTTCGCGGTCGGAAATCCGCTGTTCTCCCATGTCGAGCGAGGACAAGAGATCGTGCACGACCTCGCCGAAGGCGCGCTGGTCCTCGACCTCGTCGGAGAGCCGCGCGAGTTCGCGCGCGGCGCGTTTTTCGATGAAATCGCGCCAGATCTCGACGAGCTTCTTCGCGCCGGCGGGCGGCGCCTCGCCGGTCAACCGCTCGCGCACGAGCATGGCGAGCGCATCCTCGATCGGCGCATCGGCGCGATCGCTGATCTCGGCGTAATTGCCGCGGTGATAACGGTCCTCCAGCATCGCCGACAGGTTCGAGGCGACGCCGTTCATGCGGCGAGCCCCGATCGCCTCGACGCGCGCCTGCTCCACCGCTTCAAAGATGGCCTTGGCGGTTTCGCCCTCGGGCAGCAGGCGGCGATGGATCGCGGGGCTATGACAGGCGAGCCGGAGCGCCATCGAATCGGCGTGGCCGCGGAGGATCGCGGCGTCGCCCTTGCTCATGCGGCGGGGCGGCTCCGGCAGGCGAACGCGGGCCTGCGAGACGATGGGTTTCTCGGCGGCGAAGCCGACCTCGAGTTCGGGCTTGCCCGCGATCGCGCGCAGGCAAGCGGCGACCGCCCGCTTGAAGGGTTCGGCAGGCGGCTCGGAGCTCTTGCTTTTCGTCGTATTCGAGATCGACATTTCAGCTCAGCGCCACATTCACCGTCGACTCGGGCAAGTCGCGGCCGAAGCAGCGCTGGTAGAATTCCGCCACGATCGGCCGTTCGAGTTCGTCGCATTTGTTGACGAAGGTCAGCCGGAAGGCGAAGCCGATGTCGCCGAAAATCTCGGCGTTCTCCGCCCAGGTGATCACCGTGCGCGGGCTCATCACGGTC
>JBGPVT010000090.1:0-7580 GCA_041491825.1 Xanthobacteraceae bacterium
CCCGTCTGCCACTCCCCTTGCGGGGCGTTCGACTTGCATGTGTTAGGCCTGCCGCCAGCGTTCGCTCTGAGCCAGGATCAAACTCTCAAGTTTGAGATCCTGATCGGCTCGATCACAACGTTTGACGAGTCCCAAGCACGTCGATCTCCGTTCCGCTTTCGCGAACCGTGATCGATCAAGCTTGATGAATCGAAACGTAGGACCGCCGAAGTTTCTCTTCGACCGTTCCCAAGACAGGCTTGCGCCCGCAAGGGAAAAGTCCGCAAGGACTCCGCCGCCTACGTTTCTCTTTCTTCCGATCCACAATTTCAAACAGCAAACGCCAGCGGCAAGACCGCCAGCGCCGCCTTCCGGAAAACCGGAGGGCTTCGAAGCCTCTCTCTTCCAGCCACTGCCAGACGAGAAACCACGGTACGATGATGAGCTTCGCAGGTGCGCCATCGCGCCGAGCGGCGGCGCACCGTGGTAGCGATATATAGGCTCCGCCGACTTTTATTGTCAACCATCGCCTAATTGGGTGTTGCAGCGCCCTTTTTCCAGCCCCTTCGGCCATCATGCCGCCACGATGCCGGGGCGCCCTTGATGGGCTTGGCCGGCCCTGTTCGCACATGCGTAAATGTTGCGGACATCGGCAGCGACGAAGGCGGGTCGAGGTCAGACAATCCCCCGAACGTACGGGGACGGCTTGGGGTCATGGGCGCCGTCCGGCGCCTTGGTCTTGAAGCGCAAGGGGACGGCGTTTGGAAAGCTGGCGACAAACAGCGGGGACGCGGCCGTACGGCTTTGCCGCCGCGATCGATCTCGGCAACGAACCGCCGCTCGGCCTCGATCTTCATGACGAGGAGCCGGTCGATCCTCGCCGCATCTCGATTCGCTGGCTTGCCGCGACCGTGCTCGCCGCCCTTTCGGGCGCGAGCCTGATGAGCGGCGCGGTCTATGCCGCGCTCGACGGCGAATACCGTTTCGCCTCGCTTCCCGAAATCGCCCGGCTCGCGCTGAAGACGGCGGGCGAGCGCCTTTCCAACACCACGAGCAAGGCCGACCGCATCTCGCTTCTCGGCGAACATGCGCTCGCGCGG
Source organism: Xanthobacteraceae bacterium (assembly GCA_041491825.1). Classification (GTDB taxonomy): domain Bacteria; phylum Pseudomonadota; class Alphaproteobacteria; order Rhizobiales; family Xanthobacteraceae; genus Palsa-892. Next base: position 1,080 of record JBGPVT010000090.1, read on the forward strand.
CAGATCATCCGCGTCTCCACCACGACCCGCAGCGGCGACCGCGAGATCGTGCGCGTGCGGCCGTTCGCGCGCGTCGCGACGAATCTGACGCTGACGCCGTCCTCTTTTGCCTCGAACGTACCGCCCTTCAATCCCGTGAAGCTCATGGCCGAGGCCGACCCCGAAGAGCGCCCCGACGATATTCCGCAGATGGAGACGGGCGGCGACCTCACCATCGTCATGCGCGACCTCGCCATGGTTTCTTCCAGCACGCGTATCGTCGGCGCGCTGCGGCCGGAAGACGTGATGATGAAGCTCCGCGAAACGATCGAGGCGGACAAGGCGGGCGGGAATTCATTACCCTCGCTCGCGCGCAGCACGATCGGCGGCGTGTTCAGCGGCCGCCTCGCCTACGCGGTGGAAGGCAGCGCACGCTTCGCGCCGGATGACATTCCCGCCACGTTCGAGAACATGAACTCCTTCGGCAAGACCAGTGCCGAAGTCACCGGCGGAAACAATTGGTCGGAACGCACGATCGTCGCGAAGAAAGGCGACTCGCTCGGCAGCACCCTGCGCGACATCGGCACCGAGCCGAAAGCACAATCCGCGATCGTCTCTGCCTTCGGCCCGCGCGGCAAGGATGGCGGGTTGAAAGAAGGCCAGCGCGTTCGCCTCCTCATGCAGCGAGGCGATGGCGGCCAGATCCAGCCGCTGCGCGTCTCGATCTTCAGCGACCAGGGCCACGAAGGCTCGGTCGCGCTCGCCGACAACGGCCGTTACGTAGCGGTCGAGGAGCCGCGCGACATGGGCTTCGCGATGATCGGCGACGACGACGACGACGGCAAGGGCATGCGGCTCTATCAGAGCATCTATGAGACCGCGCTCAGGAACGAAATCCCGAAGGGGATGATCGATAACATGATCCGCAATTTCTCGTTCGACGTCGACCTGCAGCGCAAGGTGCGCGCGGGAGATTCGTTCGACGTGCTCTATGCGAATGACGAAGGCGACGGCAACGACGTGCTCTACGCCTCGCTCGTGACCGGCGGCGAGCAGCGGCGCTACTACCGTTTCCAGACCAGCGACGACAGCATCATCGATTTTTACGACGAGGCCGGCAAAAGCGCGAAAAAGTTTCTGGTGCGGAAGCCCATGGCGGGCGGCATTTTCCGCTCCGGCTTCGGCGCGCGAAACCATCCGATCCTGGGATATGTGCGCACGCATACCGGCGTCGATTGGTCCGACGATATCGGCACGCCGGTCTTCGCCGCCGGCAACGGCGTCATCGTCGAATCGGACTGGAGTTCGGGCGGCTACGGCCGGCGCATCGAGCTCCAGCATCTCAACGGCTACATGACGACCTATTCGCATTTGTCGGGCTTCGCGCGCGGCATCGAACCGGGCGTCAAGGTTCGCCAGGGCCAGGTGGTCGGCTATGTCGGCTCGACCGGGCTCTCGACCGGCCCGCATTTGCACTACGAGGTGATGATCAACGGCAGCTTCGTCGATCCGATGCGCATCAAGCTTCCGCGCGGACGCGAGCTTGACGGACCAGTTCTCGGCGAGTTCGAGCGCGAGCGTGCCCGCATCGACGGCATTCTCGACCGCTCGCCCGGCGCGCCGCGCATCTCGCAGACATCCGCCGCAAAATAAGCGAGGCTCGTTCAGGCCGCGCGGCCGACTACGCCCGCGGCCTTGAAGGTGAGTTCGCCCTTGGCGAACCCGATCTTGATCCGCTCGCCGTCTTTGATCTCGCCCGAAAGCAGCCGGCCCGCCAGCGGGTCCTGCAATTCCTTTTGGATCACGCGCTTCAAGGGCCGCGCGCCGTAGGCGGGATCGTAGCCTTTCTCCGCGAGGAAGTTCCGGGCTTCCGGCGAAAGCTCGATCGCCACCTTGCGGTCGTCGAGCAATTTCTGCAGCCGGGCGATCTGGATATCGACGATCGCTCCCATCTGGTCGCGCTTCAGGCGATGGAAAAGGATGATCTCGTCGACACGGTTGAGGAATTCGGGGCGGAAGTTCGCGCGCACGAGGCTCATCACCTGATCGCGCACCTTGTCGACGTCCTCGTTTTCCCCGAGCGCGACCAGGAATTCGGCGCCGATGTTCGACGTCATCACGATCAGCGTGTTCCTGAAATCGACCGTGCGGCCCTGTCCGTCGGTGAGCCGGCCCTCGTCGAGCACCTGCAGCAGCACGTTGAAGACGTCGGGATGCGCCTTTTCGATTTCGTCGAACAGAATCACCTGATAGGGACGCCGGCGCACGGCTTCGGTCAGCGCTCCGCCCTCCTCGTAACCGACATAGCCGGGCGGCGCGCCGATCATCCGCGCGACCGAGTGCTTCTCCATGTATTCCGACATGTCGACGCGCAGCAGCGCGTTTTCGTCGTCGAACAGGAAGGCCGCAAGCGTCTTGGTGAGCTCCGTCTTGCCGACGCCGGTCGGGCCCAGGAACATGAACGAGCCGATCGGCCGGTTCGGATCCTGTAGCCCCGCGCGCGCGCGGCGAATGGCGGTCGACACCGCCTTGACGGCTTCGGCCTGGCCGATCACGCGCTTGCTGAGCTGCTCCTCCATGCGCAGGAGCTTTTCCTTCTCGCCCTCAAGCATGCGATCGACCGGCACGCCGGTCCAGCGCGAGACCACCTGCGCGATGTGGTTGGGGGTCACCGCCTCTTCCACCATCGTGTCGTTGGCCTTGCCCTCGACCGCCGCGAGCTTCTTCTCGAGTTCGGGAATTTTTCCATAGGTCAATTCGCCGGCGCGCTGATATTCGCCGCGCCGCTGCACCTGCGCGAGTTCGTTCCGCGCCTCATCCAATTCGGCCTTGATTTTCTGCGCGTCGGAGAGCTTCGACTTCTCCTTCTGCCAGCGTTGCGTCAGCGCTTTCGATTCCTCTTCCAGCGAAGCAAGCTCCTTGGCGAGCCGCTTCAGGCGCTCCTTCGAGCCCGGGTCGGTTTCCTTCTTCAGCGCCTCTTCCTCGATCTTGAGCTGCATGATGCGGCGGTCGATTTCGTCGAGCTCCTCGGGCTTGGAATCGACCTGCATGCGCAGCCGCGCCGCCGCCTCGTCGACGAGGTCGATCGCCTTGTCGGGCAGGAAGCGGTCGGTGATGTATCGGTTCGACAGCGTCGTCGCGGCGACGAGCGCCGAGTCGAGAATCCGCACGCCGTGATGCAACTCGTATTTTTCTTTCAGCCCGCGCAAAATTGAGATCGTATCCTCGACCGTGGGCTCGCCCACGAACACCGGCTGGAAGCGCCGCGCCAGCGCCGCGTCCTTCTCCACGTGCTTGCGGTATTCGTCGAGCGTGGTGGCGCCGATGCAGTGCAATTCGCCGCGCGCGAGCGCGGGCTTGAGCAGGTTCGAGGCGTCCATGGCGCCGTCGGCCTTGCCGGCGCCGACCAGCGTGTGCATTTCGTCGATGAAGAGGACGATGCCGCCGCTCGCGGAGATGACCTCCTGCAAGACGGCCTTCAGCCGCTCCTCGAACTCGCCGCGATATTTCGCGCCCGCTACCAGAGCGCCGAGATCGAGCACGAGCAAGCGCTTGTCCTTGAGGCTTTCTGGCACGTCGCCGTTGACGATGCGCGAGGCGAGCCCCTCGACGATCGCGGTCTTGCCGACGCCGGGCTCGCCGATCAACACCGGATTGTTCTTGGTGCGGCGGGACAGCACCTGGATGGTGCGGCGGATTTCGTCGTCGCGGCCGATCACCGGATCGAGCTTGCCGGTGCGAGCGGCCTCGGTGAGGTCACGCGTGTAGCGCTTGAGGGCGTCATAGGCGTTTTCGGCGGAGGCCGAATCCGCCGTGCGGCCCTTGCGCAGCGCTTCGATCGCACCGTTCAAGCCTTGCGGGGTCGCGCCCACGTTCGCGAGGATTTTGCCGGCGTCGGAATTCTTTTCGATGGCGAGCGCCAGCAACAATCGCTCGACGGTGACGAAATTGTCGCCCGCTTTCTGGGCGGCCTTTTCGGCGGTGTCGAACACGCGCGCGAGCGACGGCTCGAGATAAAGCTGGCCGGCGCCGCCGCCCTCCACCTTGGGGCGTTTCTTGAGCGCGGCCTCGACTTCGCGCAGCGCCTCGCGCGAGCGCCCGCCGGAGCGATCGATCAGGCCCGCCGCCAACCCTTCCGGATCGTCCAACAGGACTTTCAACAGATGTTCGGTGGCGAATTGCTGGTGCCCCTCGCGCAAGGCAAGGGACTGCGCCGACTGCACGAACCCCCGCGCGCGCTCGGTATATTTCTCGAAATCCATCGATGTCTCCCAAAGGCCGCCGGAGGCGCTCCTTGGCGGGTCCCCGTAGGCAACCCGCCGCGCCGAATATGGGGATTGGACCCACGCATCGGCAAGAGCTTCCGGCATTGCCGAAAGCCTCTTTATCCAAGCCTAGCGAGCTTGCAAAAAGGATGTCTAACGGCGAAGAAAAACCGTGATCCGTGTCGCTTCCATCTACCGCTATCCGGTCAAGGGGCTCACGCCCGAGCGTCTTTCGTCCGCCGATTTGCGCGCGGGCGCGACGATCGAGGGCGACCGGCTCTATGCCATCGAAAACGGCCCTTCCGGCTTCGATCCGCAGGCGCCGCAATGGATGCCCAAGATCAAGTTTCTGTGCCTGATGCGCAATGCAAGGTTAGCTGCGCTCTCGGCCCGCTATGACGACGAAACGGCCGTGCTCACGATCGAGCGCGATGGAGAATTATTGGCGACCGGCGATCTCGGAAAACCGGACGGCCGGGCTGCCATCGAGAATTTCTTCGAGACCTACATGGCCTCGGAAAAGCGCGGAGCTTTTCGCGTGTTGGAGGCGCCCGGCCACAGCTTCTCGGATCTCGCGAAGAAAGTCGTCTCGATCATCAATCTCGATACGGTCGAGGATTTTGCCCGCGTCCTTGGCCAAGAGGTACACCCGCTGCGCTTTCGCGCGAATCTGTATGTATCGGGCCTGCCCGCCTGGTCGGAATTCGATCTCATGGGAAAGACGCTCGCGATCGCCGAAGCGCGGTTGAGAATTATCAAACGCATCGAGCGTTGTGCCGCGACCGAAGTAAACCCCGAGACGGCGCTCCGCGACATCGACATCCCGGATATCTTATGGCGCCGCCGCGGCAACATCGACTTCGGCGTTTATGCCGAGGTCACGGCCGCGGGGAAAATTATGGAAGGCGATCCGGTCGAAATTTCAGCCTGAAATTTATTCGTTTGGATCGCGCGGTCCAGCCGGGGGGGCGCCTTCCGCCGGAGCGGAATTTTGATCGGGCGTCGGAGCCGCCGCAGGCGGATTTTGCCCCTGATGACCGCCGCCGCGCTGCTCGAAATTTCCGCCCTGCGGGCGAAAGTGGCGATTTCGGTTGCGGTCGCGTCCATAGCGGCCGCCCCGCTCTCCCTGTTCGTTGTCGTAGCCATTGCCGGGCGGCGTTCCGGCGCCGCCGGTGATGAAGGCGGGCAAGGCGCCTGCGTTTTGCTCGCCGCCTCCCCGCTGCTGCGGGTAGCCCTGGAAATTCGGTTGCGGTTGCGGCTGGGGCGGCTGCGGCCGATGCTGCTGCGGTTGATGTTGCTGTGGTTGCTGTTGCTGTGCCACCGGCGCGCCGCCGGCATAGGGCTGCGCATTCGGATTGCCCGGCGCCGCTTCGTCGCCATCGCCGTCGCCATCGTCGAATTCGTCATCCGGACGCTGATAGGGCGGCTGTTGCGGCTGATGCGGATTCTGTTGCGCGAACTGGACCTGCGCCGCCGCAATCAGGCGGAAGTAATGCTCGGCGTACTGCAAATAGCCCTCCGCCATCACCGGATCGCCCGAGGATTGGGCGTCGCGCGCGAGCTGCACGTATTTTTCGGCAATGTGATGGGCGGTGCCCCGCACTTTCACGTCCGGGCCGTTCGACTCGTAAACGCGGGTGAGTGGGTTGTGTCCGCGGTTGCGATTGCGGCCCCGCATGCGCTTCTGCTGTTGTCCGTTTCTCATTTTCGAAAGTCTCTCTGTTCTGCGGCAACAAGCCGCTTATTCCGTTCTCGCCATCAGCGTTCGAGTAAACGGCACGCCAATCCCGCGTTCGCCGGATTGCATTTCCTGAGTCGCGCGGCTCGTTGCGTCGCGCAGATGTTCCATGGTTGTCAATTCAAGAGTCCATTCGCGCCCAAGCGCAAGTTTCTCTTCCCGCGCTCCGGCGCGGACGATCGCCTTTTGCTTCGCATATCGGTAGCCGCTCTTCGCGCACCTTGCGAACTTCGATTGAAAGGTCTGACCCCAAAGGTCTCGCCGGCACCTCGCCAGGCGGATCGATTCTGGGACCGGTTTCAGTCCCCATACACCGCGGACTTATAGCTTGCGGCACATGCCAAGTCGAATCCAAGGCGGACACTAATGCGGATTGGCCCGCCTTCCAAGCGTTTTTTTATGGCCGCCGCCGAAGCGTTAACGCCCGCGGGATTCCGGCAAGATCGGGGCGGGCGGGACCGGCGACGACGAGCCCTCTATCGCGTGTCAGATTTGCGACCGCGTATTCCTGCCCGCGCC
>JBGPVT010000091.1:0-7490 GCA_041491825.1 Xanthobacteraceae bacterium
ACTTCCCGGTGCTGCTCGATCGCGACAAGGCGACGACGAAAAGCTGGGGCGTCGACCAATTGCCGACGACCTTCCTGCTCGACGCCACGCTCACCCCGCGATTCCTGATCGTGGGCGATTTCGACTGGGATCGCGCGGATATGGACAGGCTGATCGCGGAACTATCGATCCCGCAGGAACGAAACGGCCCGCGGGCCGGAGGATGACAACCCTTCATTCGAAATACCAGGAGGCAAGCGATGACGATACACAGACGTGATTTTCTCGTGAGCGGCGCCGCCCTCGCCGCGACCGCGACGCTCCCGCGCAGGGCGTTCGCGCAAGCGACCTTCGCGCCGAAGCCCGGCGCGTGGCAGAGCTTCGAGATCGTGACGCGGCTCGAGGTGGCGAGCCAAAACGGCCCGGCGCAGGCGTGGATCCCGGTTCCGTCGGTGAACGAGGCGGATTGGTTCAAGACGCTCCACAACAAATGGGCCACGAACGGGAAGGCGGCGCTTGCCCGCGACCCGAAATCCGGAGCGGCGATGGTCCATGTCGAATGGCCGGCGTCGGAGAAAAACCCGGCGATCGAAGTCACGAGCCGCATTTCGACGCGCGACCGTGCGGTCGATCTCGCAAAACCCGGCAAGGCGGCGCCGCTTCCGGCGGCCGAGCGCATGCTCTACACCAATGCTACCGCGCATATTCCGACCGACGGCATCGTGAAGGAGACTTCCGACAAGATCGTCGGGGCTGCCCGGGCCGCGACCGACATCGAGAAGGCGCGCGCGATTTACGAGTGGATCGTCGACAATACCTATCGCGACGCCAAGGTGCGCGGCTGCGGCGTCGGCGATACCGCCGCCCTTCTGAAGAGCGGCAATCTCGGCGGCAAGTGCGCCGACTTGAACGCGCTGTTCGTCGGGCTCGCGCGCGCGCAAGGGATTCCGGCGCGCGACATCTACGGCATCCGCGTGGCACCCTCGGCCTTCGGCTACAAGAGCCTCGGGGCCAATTCCGCGACCATCACCAAGGCGCAACATTGCCGCGCCGAAGTGCATCTTGCCGGCTTCGGCTGGGTGCCGATGGACCCCGCCGACGTCCGCAAGGTCGTGCTGGAGGAGCCGCCGGGAAATCTTCCCGTCGGCGACGACAAGGTGGTGGCGGCGCGCAAGGCGCTGTTCGGCGCCTGGGAGACGAACTGGCTCGCCTATAATTTCGCGCTCGACGTGGCGTTGCCGGGCGCGAAGGGCGGCGAGGTAAACTTCCTGATGTATCCGCAGGCCGAGACCGTGGCCGGCCGGCTCGACTGCCTCGACCCCGATACGTTCAAATACGCGATCACGTCGAAGCAGATCGCGGCTTGAAGCTCGAAAATCGCCGCGTGAAACGGGCGCCGCGCGAGCGGCGCCCGTCGCTTTTCGCGGGGCCCGCGCGGATTTAGGATCGCCGGATGAAAGCCGCCAAGGCCGAGAAAGTGCTGGATCTCCGCGGCGTGCGCTGCCCGCATGTGGTCTTGCAGGCGAAGACGGCGCTCCGCGACGTGGCGGTGGGCGGTACGCTCGTGCTCGAATGCACCGATCCCCTGGTGGTGATCGACGTGCCGCATTTCGTGAACCAGACCGGCCACCGGATCGCGAGCTTTGAGCAGCGAGGCGATCTCTATGTCTTCCGCATCATCAAGCAGAAGTGAGGCGATGCGCCCCGTTTACCTCGACCATAACGCGACGACGCCGGTCGATCCCGAAGTCTTCGACGCGATGCTCCCGTTCCTGCGCGAGGAGTTCGGCAATCCGTCCTCCGCCCACGCGCTCGGCCGCCGCGCGCATGACGCGATCGAGCGGGCGCGCGGCGAGGTTGCTGTTCTCATTGGCGCCGCGGCCGACGAAATCGTCTTCACCAGCGGCGGAACGGAGGCGAGCAACATCGCGATCCGCGGCGCCGCGAAGATCGAGCACGGGCAGCGGAATATTGTCACCAGCACGATCGAGCATCCGGCAACGGAAGCCTGCTGCGCGCTTCTCGAAAGCGAGGGTATGAAAGTCACGCGCATCTCGCCGGAGAAGAACGGGCGCGTCGATCCCGAACGCTTCGCCCGCGCCATCAACGATACGACCGCGCTCGTCACGATCATTCATGCCCAGAACGAGATCGGCACGATCGAGCCGGTGGCGGAAATCGCGGCCGTCGCACGAAGCCACGGCGCGCTCGTTCATGCCGACGCGGCGCAGTCGCTCGGCAAGATTCCAGTGCACGTACGCACCCTCGGCGTTGATCTCCTGTCGATCGCGGGTCACAAGCTCTATGCCCCGAAGGGCGTCGGCGCGCTGTACATGCGCCGGGGCGTGAAGCTGCCGCCGCTCCTGGTCGGCGCCGGCCAAGAATCGGGCAAGCGGCCCGGCACCGAGAACGTCGCCTTTATCGTCGCGCTTGGCGCCGCCTGCCGCATCGCCGCGGGAAAAGTGCAAAAAGAACAGGAGCGGCTGCGGAAACTCGCCGGGGAATTGTTCGCGGCGCTCAGCCGCGATGTGCCCGGCATCGTTCTCGTGGGCGAGGACGCCCCGCGGCTCCCGAACACGCTGAATGTGCTATTTCCGAAAATCTCCGGCCGCCGGCTGCTCGAGCAATGTCCCGGCGTTCTCGCCTCCACCGGCTCCGCCTGCCACGCCGACCGCGAAGATCCCTCCGCGATCCTGACGGCGCTCGGAATTCCCGCCGCCGCCGCACTCGGCGCGGTTCGCCTGTCGCTCGGACGAAACACGACGCGCGAGGATATCGAGACCGCCGCCGCCGATCTCGCGGCGGCCTGGCGCGGTCTCGCGGCGAATGTAACGGCATCTGTCTGAGCGGGTCGCTATCTCGCCCCGCTGATGACGCCGTTCACCCAGGTCGTGAAATTCGCGACTGGCGCGTAGACGCCGAAGCTGGCCAATCAAACGCGCGAGATGCGCTTCGCTAACCGTCGCAGGTCGCCAAAACGGGCGCAGAATAGAGAATAGCGCAGGGAGCGGAGCCCCCTCTTTAACCCGCACCCTATTGAAGCATTGCCGGCTTCGCGGAAGCGTATACTAAACTCGAATTCATGCGGGAGCACCTTGCATGAAGCCCGATCTCGACGCGTATCGGAAAAAGAGAGACTTTTCGTCGTCGCCCGAACCCAAAGGCGCGGAGAAAAAGCGCGGCAAGCGGCTCATCTTCGTGGTGCAAAAGCATCGCGCGTCGCACTTGCACTATGATTTCCGACTGGAAATGGAAGGCGCGCTGAAGAGCTGGGCGGTGCCCAAGGGCCCGTCGCTCAACCCGAAGGACAAGAGGCTTGCGATCCAGGTCGAAGACCATCCTTATGACTACAAGGACTTCGAAGGAAGCATTCCCGCGGGAAACTATGGCGCCGGCGATGTCATCGTTTGGGATCGCGGCGACTATGAAGCGGCCGATCAGGGAGGCGAGGAGTCGCTGCGCAAAGAGCTGAAAAAAGGAGCCGTCAGCTTCATTCTGCACGGCGCGAAGCTGAAGGGCGAGTTTTCCCTGGTGCGGCTGAAGCGGCCGAAACAATGGCTGCTCATCAAGAAGCGGGATCGGTTCGCAAGCGCACGCGATATCACTCGAAATGACAAATCCGTGATTTCAGGACGCAGACTTCCCGCTGCCGGAAAGACCGCGCGATCCTCGCGGGCCGGGAAAAAAGCATGAAACGAAAAAGCATATCCGGCTCCCTATTAAAGCCGATGCTGGCGACGCTCGTCGATGCGCCTTTTGACGACGCGGATTGGGTTTTCGAAACGAAGTGGGACGGCTTCAGGATTATTGCGAGAATCGCGAACGGCGCCGTGACCCTCTTTTCCCGCGGCGGAAAAGACGTGACCAAAATCTACCCTCGGGTGGCGACCGCCCTCGTAAAAATCAAGCGGACGGCGATATTGGACGGCGAACTGGTCGCGCTCGATGAAAAAGGCCGGTCCAGGTTTCAGCTCTTGCAGAGAGCGCAAAAAGAAAAGACGCGGCTGCGTTATTGCGTTTTCGACTTGCTGTTTCTCGACGGCAAGGATCTTCGATCGCGCCCGCTCGTCGAAAGAAAGCGTCTGCTGAAGAAGATTTTTCCGAAAGATTCTGCCCTGAAATATAGCGGGCATATATTCAAGCAAGGAAAAAGTTTTTTTCGGAAGGCGGAACGATCCCACCTTGAAGGCATTATGGCGAAGCGAGCTCGGGGCTTCTACTATTCGGGGAAGCGAACGCGCGAGTGGCTGAAAATAAAAACGGCGTTGCGTCAGGAAGTGGTCATTGTCGGATTTACCCCGCCGAAAGGGTCGCGCCGCTATTTCGGCTCGCTGGTTCTGGCGCTCCGCGACAAGGACCGCTGGTCCTATGCCGGACGCGCGGGCACGGGATTCGATGCCGGCGCCCTCAAGATGATTTACGACAAGATGCAGCCGATGATCCGGCACGAGAAGCCGTTCGATCAAAAGGTGCCCGAGGAGAAGGCGACGACATGGATCAAGCCGAAGCTCGTGGGCGAGGTGAAATTCACGGAATGGACGCGCGACGGCCAGATGCGCCATCCGGCTTTCATGGGCCTCCGCGACGACAAACGGGCGGAGGACGTCGTTCGGGAAAAAGCGGCCGCGTCGAAGGGATAGCCGGCATGGAAAAGGCAAAGAGCGTTTTCACGAACCTCGATAAGATTTTTTGGCCCAAGGAAGGTTATACCAAAGGCAATGTCATCGAATACTACGATCGCGTCGCGGATTATATTCTTCCCTACTTAAAAGCGCGGCCGATGGTTTTGAACCGGACGCCTGACGGGATCAAAGGCTTCAGCTTTTTCCAGAAAAACGTGAACCCGTCGACGCTGCCCCCCTTCGTCAAAACGTTTTCGTTGCGCGCGAAAAGCACCGGAAAAATGGTCAACTATGTCGTTTGCGACAACAAGCAGACGCTGCTTTACCTCGCCAACCTCGGATGCATCGAAATGCATCCATGGAATTCGCGCCGCGAAAATATTCACGCCCCCGATTTTTTAGCGATGGACCTCGACCCCGGAAAGAGAAATTTCGACGACGTTATTTCGGTCGCCCGCTCGGTCAAGAACATCATCGAGGCCGCCGGCGGAAAAAGCGTGGTGAAAACCTCGGGAAAAACCGGGATTCACATCTATGTTCCGCTCGCCGGAAAATTCGAATTCGCCTACGTTCGCGCCGTCGCCAAGGAAATCGCATTGAAGGTCAACCGCGAGCTGCCGGAATTGACCACGCTGGAGCGGCATCCTTCGAAACGAAGGGGCAGGATCTATCTCGACTATCTTCGCAACGGGCTCGGACAGACCTTGGCCGCCGCCTATTCGCTTCGCGCGCACTCGGGGGCGACCGTGTCCACGCCGCTCGAATGGAGCGAAGTGAGGAAGGGTCTGCGTCCGGAGCAGTTCACCCTCAAGACGATTTTCAGGAGGCTCGCTGCGAAGGGAGACTTGTGGAAGTCGCTCGCGAAGCAGAAAAACGATCTGAAAGTAATATCGAAGAGGCTTGGGGGCGCGAGCTCAAAGCCGGAATGAGCGCCTCGATTCTATTGATTTAAGTCAACGACTGCGTGGGAAATCGGCCCATCCTCATAATTCGGGACGACGGAAAAGAGGACGGACATGAAATCGATCCATCCGATAAAGGCGGCGGCGACCCTGGCCGTGTTGGTTGGCGGTTGGCATCTATGCTGGTCCATCCTGGTCGCGCTGGGTTGGGCGCAGCCGGTGATCAATTTCATTTTTTGGATCCACTTTATTCAACCCATCTATGTGATTCAGCCGTTCAACCTCGGTCTCGCCGCGGGCCTGGTCGCCCTCACCTCGCTCCTTGCCTTCGTGATCGGATTGGTGTTCGCGACGATTTGGAACCGCCTGCATCTTGAATAACCGCTCCCGGCGGCAGGAGGCATTGCTGCCTGGATAAATTGTCGTGCGGGCCGCCGATTATCTTCCGCATTCGCGAGAAATGCGCCGTCCAAATGCCGGGCGTGAGGAGCCAGGCATTTGATTTGGCGCAAAGCATCGGCGCGGCGAAGCGGGCAAGATTAGTCGATTTTATGAGCCCGGGGAGATCGCCATGGCTATCTCGCAACCAGCTACCGCGCCGTCGAAATCGCCCAGCAAGAAGCCCATCGAGAAGAAAGGCTGGATCGCCGCCAATTGGGGGCTGCTGTTAGCGATTGCCGCACTCATTGCCGTTCTGCTGTTGCCGACGCCGGCGGGCTTGCCGGTTGCCGGCCATCGGATGCTCAGCATTTTCGCCTTCGCGGTCATTGTTTGGATGACGGAAGCGATCGATTACGCGGTATCCGCCGTTATGATCGCCGCGCTGATGGCGTTCCTGCTCGGGCTTGCGCCCAATCCGGCCAATCCGTCGGCGCTGATGGGCACGAGTGCGGGGCTGACGCTCGCATTCGGCGGCTTCGCCAACACGGCGCTCGTCCTCGTGGCGGCGGCGTTGTTCCTCGCGGCCGCCATGACGGCCACGGGCCTGGACAGGAGAATTGCGCTCACGATTCTTTCACGCGTTGGTGCCAGCACAAAAAATGTGGTGATCGGAACGATCCTCGTCGGTTTCGTCATTGCATTCCTGGTGCCTTCCACCACCGCACGCGTGTCGTGTCTTGTTCCGATTACGCTCGGAATTATCGCGGCGTTCGGCGTCAAGCGGAAAGGCGCGTTCGCCGGCATGCTGATGATCACGACGGTGCAAACGGCGAGCATCTGGAACGTGGGAATCAAAAACAGCCGCCGCGCAAAATATGGTTGCGATCGGCTTCATTGAAAAAACGCTGCATCAAACGATCACTTGGCTCGAGTGGTTCATCGCCGCAGCACCATTCGGAATCGTGATGTCGATCGTCCTTTATTTCGTGATGACCTTGATGATGCCGCCTGAAGTGAAGGAGGTTGCGGGCGGCAGGGAAGCAATCCGGAAATCATTGGCGGCGCTCGGCCCGATGAAGACCTCCGAGAAAAAGCTGCTCGCCATTTCGCTGACATTGCTGGGATTCTGGGCGACCGAAGGCGTGCTGCACAGATTCGATACCAGCACCACGACGATCACCGCGATCGCGCTGATGTTCCTGCCCGGCATCGGAATCATGACGTGGAAGGAGGCGCAGTCGAAAATCCCGTGGGGCACCATCATCCTGTTCGGCATCGGCATCAGCCTGGGAACGGCGCTGTTGCAGACGAAGGGGGCGACATGGCTTGCCGACCTCGTCGTCGCGCAATTCGGGCTGAAGCAGGCGACGGCGCTTTTCGTGCTGGGCGTAATGAGCCTGTTCCTGATCGTCATCCACCTCGGATTCGCCAGCGCCACCGCGCTTGCCTCCGCGATGATCCCGATCGTCATCGCGGTTTTGCAGGGAATATCGACGGCCGGAATTAACATCGTCGGTCTCACCATGATTTTGCAATTCGTCGTGAGCTTCGGGTTCATCCTGGTGGTGAACGCGCCGCAGAACATGGTCGCCTATGGCACGGAGAC
>JBGPVT010000092.1:0-7484 GCA_041491825.1 Xanthobacteraceae bacterium
CCGAAGAAGTGCGTTCGCTCCTCGAGGAAGGCGTGGAAGTGCAACCGCTGCCGATCCTGCCGGAGGAACGGAACTGAACGGCCGCCTTAGTAGGTCCACAGCAGAAACGCGATTCCCGCCACGACCAGCACGATTCCGACGACCTCGCGCGGCGCGCTTTTCTGATCAAAAATCCGGCGCGAGACGATTTGCGCGAACAGCACCTCGATCAGCGCGAGCGTACGGACATTGGCGGCGGTGGTCAGCGCGAAGGCGAGAAACCAGAACTGCGATCCCGCGGCTCCCATGAAGCCCGCGAACAGCGACGGCCGCCATTCGCGCAGGATCGCGAACAAGCTCTTGCGGTCGAAGAGCACGAGATAGACGGATAAGAGCGCCGTCTGGATCAGCAGCCCGACGGCGAGCGAGAACGTCGCCGCCATCACGAAGGATTGCGTCTCGAGCGATAGAATCGCGCCGCGAAAGCCGACGGCGGAAATGCCGAATAGTGCCGCCGCGCCAACCCCGAACAAGAGGGGCCGGATCGATGCGGACGCCGCGCCTTTCGTCCACGACATCATCATCACGCCGGCCGTCGCGATGAAAATCGCGAAGACCGTCTGCGGCGTGAGCCGGTCGCCGAGAAAGACGAAGCCGAACAGCGCGACGAGCACGGGCTCGGTCTTCAGATAAGCGGTCGTGACCACGAAGGAGCGCTCATTCATCGCGAGCAGCATCAGCGCCGTTCCGACGATTTGCGACACCGCGGCGAGCACGTTCCAGGCGAAAAACTTTGGACTCGGAGCGGGCAGCGGCATTTCGAGCCAATAGGCGACGCCGGCGAGAAACAGAATTCCGAAGGGAAGCCCGAATAGGAACCGCACGAGCGTGGCGCCGACAGTGCCGACGACGCGCGTGAGTTCGCGCTGCATGGCGTTGCGCGCGGTCTGTCCGATCGATGCGATCACGGTGAAGACCGCCCAGAGCCAGCCCGCCGCGATCATTCGACTTCTCCGTTCGCTCGGCGGGATTCTTTAGAGAGCATGATCTTTTCCGAAAACCGGTTCCCACCCCGGATCAAGTCCGGGGCAGGCTTTTTCGGGATCATGCTCTAGGCGCGTTTTTTGGCCGCGAACATGTAATTCACGTCCATGTCGTCGGAGCGGCGCCACTCGTCGCGGAAAAGGTCGTATATGATGCCGCTTTCCTCGACGACCGCGAGGCCGCCCGCCTCGAGCGCCGCTTCCAGCTCGCCGGGGGTGACGAGTTTCTCCCAGGTATGGGTGCCGACTGGCAGCCAGCGGAGAACGTATTCGGCGCCGACGATGGCGAGCGCGAAGCTCTTGAGCGTGCGGTTGATGGTGGTGACGATCATCAATCCGCCCGGCTTCACCAGAGCCGCGCAGCGTCCGACGAAGAAGCTCAAGTCGGCGACATGCTCCACGACTTCCGAGGCGATCACGACATCGAAGGCGGCATGCGTTTCGGCGAGCGCCTCCGCGGTCGTCGCGCGATAATCGATTGAAAGACCGCTTTTCTCCGCGTGCAGCTTCGCGGCCTCGATATTTTCCTCCGCCGGATCGATGCCGGTGACCTTGCCGCCGAGACGCGCGAGCGGCTCGGACACGATCCCGCCGCCGCAACCGACATCGAGAAACGTCAATCCTTTCAGGCAATCGAGCGCCTTGGCATCGCGGCCGAACTGCGCAGAGGCCTGATCGCGAATGAAACCGAGCCGTACCGGATTGAACTTATGGAGCGGCGCCATCTTGCCGCGCGGGTTCCACCACTCGTCGGCGAGCGCCGCGAAACGGGCGACCTCATCGCGATCGACGGATGTGCGCTCTCCTGCCGGGCTTTTCACCATGCGCGTGTTCTTAGCGCCTGACAGCGTTGCGGGCCATAGCCAGCGCCTGTATCTATACGCGCCTTCGCGGGGAAGAGGGCTCTTCGGCCCGCATTCGCCAGGGATACTGCCAAGGATACGCGCGCCACATGGCCCGGCTCGTCATGAAATTCGGCGGCACTTCGGTCGCCGATATCGAACGCATCCGCAACGTCGCCCGTCACGTCAAGCGTGAGGCCGACGCCGGGCACGACGTTGCCGTCGTCGTCTCGGCGATGGCGGGCACCACCAACCGGCTTGTCGGCTTATGCCGCGAGGCGTCGCTCCTGCACGATGCGCGCGAATACGACACGGTGGTGGCGTCCGGCGAGCAAGTCACGTCGGGCCTCCTCGCGATCGTCTTGCAGGAAATGGGAGTGACCGCGCGCTCGTGGCAGGGCTGGCAGATCCCGATCTATTCCGACGGCGCGCACGCGGCCGCGCACATCGTCGGCGTGAACGGCGAGGAATTGATCAAGCGTTTCAAGGAGCGGCGCGAGGTCGCGGTGATCTCGGGCTTTCAGGGCATCCACAAGGAGACGGGCCGCATCACCACCTTCGGCCGCGGCGGCTCCGACACGAGCGCGGTCGCGATCGCGGCGGCGATCCATGCCGACCGCTGCGACATCTATACCGACGTCGACGGCGTCTACACGACCGATCCGAACGTGGTCGAAAAGGCGAAGCGGCTCGAAAAGATCGCATTCGAAGAGATGCTGGAGATGGCATCGCTCGGCGCCAAGGTGCTGCAGGTTCGCTCGGTCGAGCTCGCGATGCAGCAAAAGGTGCGGATGTTCGTGCGATCGAGCTTCGAGGATCCCGAAAAGCTGAAGCTCGACCGGCGGAACGAGCCGATCGGCACGCTCATTTGCGATGAGGAGGAGATTTTGGAAAATCAGGTCGTCACCGGCATCGCCTTCTCGAAGGACGATGCGCAAATTTCGATCCGGCGTCTTGCCGACAAGCCCGGCATCGCGGCGTCGCTATTCGGGCCGCTGGCGGAAGCGAACATCAACGTGGACATGATCGTCCAGAATATTTCGGCGGACGGCTTTACCGACATCACCTTCACGGTGCCGGCCGTCGATTACGAGCGCGCCAAGCAGGCGCTGAAGAAGGCCCAGACGGCGGTCGGGTTCAAGTCGATGGAGGGAGCCGCCGATGTGGGAAAGGTCTCGATCATCGGCGTCGGCATGCGGACGCACGCCGGCGTCGCGGCCCGTGCCTTCAAGGCGCTGGCCGATAAGAGCATCAATATCCGCGCGATTTCGACCTCCGAGATCAAAATCTCGATCCTGATCGACGCCGCCTATACCGAGCTTGCGGTACGGACTTTGCATTCGCTATACGGACTCGATCGGTAGCGCGCGGGAAAGCACTCGTGCGTTTCCTGTAACCTCCAGCCGGGCCGCGCGGCGCCCGGGAAGGGATGCGGCCCATGCGTGGCGCGCTCGGCGGTCCGCGCGTACTTCTGAGACGGCTCCGCGAAGTGATGGCGGAGCCGGTCAGCGCGCAGGAACGCCTCGACAAGATCGTGGTGATGATCGCCGCCAACATGGTGGCGGAGGTCTGCTCCGTTTACGTCTTGCGCGTGGACGGGAGCCTCGAGCTTTACGCCACCGAAGGCTTGAGCCGGAAGGCCGTGCATTTGACGGTCTTGCGCGCGGGCGAGGGTCTTGTCGGCCTGGTGGCGAAGGAGGCGGCGCCCTTGAATCTGCCGAACGCGCAGGCGCATCCCTCCTTCTCCTACAAGCCGGAGACGGGCGAGGAGATCTATCACTCCTTCCTCGGCGTGCCGGTCCTGCGCGCGGGCAACACGCTCGGCGTCCTCGTCGTGCAGAACCGCGCGCACCGGACCTATAGCGAGGAAGAAATCGAGGCGCTGCAGACGACGGCGATGGTGCTCGCCGAGATGATCGCCTCGGGCGAGCTGACGGCGCTCGCCAAGCCCGGCGCCGAGCCCGCCGCCCGCCGGCCGGTGCATGTGAAGGGCGAGACGCTCTCGGAAGGAATCGGTCTCGGCTATGTGGTGCTGCATGAGCCGCGCGTTTTCATCAAGAATTTCATCGCCGACGACGTGCAGAAGGAACAGCGGCGCCTCGATCAGGCGATCGACACGTTGCGGGCGACCATCGACGTGATGCTCGAGGATGAAGGGGTAGCGCGCGCCGGCGAGCACCGGGACGTACTCGAGACCTATCGCATGTTCGCGCACGATCGCGGCTGGCTGCACAAGATGCGCGAGGCGGTCATGACGGGCCTCACGGCGGAAGCGGCGGTCGAGCGCGTTCAATCCGATACGCGCGCGCGCATGATGCGCCAGACCGATCCATTCCTGCGCGAGCGCCTGCACGATATCGACGACCTCGCCAACCGGCTGATGCGCGAGCTGCTCGGAGAGGAAAACGCGCCGAAGCGCATGGAGCTGCCGGAGAATGCGATTCTAGTCGCGCGCAACATGAGCCCGGCGGCGCTCTTGGATTACGACCGTACGCGGCTCCGCGCCGTGGTGCTGGAAGAGGGCGCGCCCACGAGCCACGTGGCGATCGTTGCGCGCGCGATCGGCGTGCCCGCCGTCGGGCAAGTCGCGAACGCGGTCGGTCTCGTCGATCCGTTGGATGCGATGATCGTCGACGGCGATACGGGCGAGGTTCACGCCCGGCCGATGCCCGATCTCGAGCGGGCCTACGCCGAGAAGGTGCGGCTCCGCGCGCGGCGGCAGGCGCAATACGCGGAACTCCGCGACCGGCCGGCGGTGACCAAGGACGGCGAGCGCGTGAACCTCTTCATCAATGCGGGCCTTCTCGTCGATCTTCCGCACATCAGCGAGACCGGCGCCGACGGCATCGGTCTCTTCCGCACCGAATTGCAGTTCATGGTGGCGGCGACCTTGCCGCGCGCGCAAGAACAAGCGCGGTTTTATCGCTCGGTGCTGGAGGCGGCGGGCGAGAAGCCGGTCACCTTCCGCACGCTTGACGTCGGCGGCGACAAACTCTTGCCCTATATGCACAACATCGAGGAGGAAAACCCGGCGCTCGGCTGGCGCGCGATCCGGCTCAGCCTCGATCGTCCCGCGCTCCTGCGCAGCCAATTGCGCGCGCTCCTGGAAGCGGCGTCGGGCCGGGAGCTGCGCATCATGTTTCCGATGGTCGCGACCGTCGCCGAATTCGACGAGGCGCGCGCGTTATTGGAGAAAGAGCTCACCCATTTGCGGCGGCACAAGCACGATTTGCCGGAGACCATCCAGGTCGGCGCGATGATCGAGGTGCCCTCGCTTCTCTTCGCGCTCGACGACATTCTGCCCCGCGTCGACTTTCTTTCGGTCGGCTCCAACGATCTCGTGCAATTTCTGTTCGCCGCCGACCGCAGCAATGCGCGCGTCTCCAACCGCTTCGATCCGATATCGGCGCCCGTGCTGCGGGCGCTGAAGCAAATCATCGAAAAGGGCCGTCTGTACAATAAGCCGATCGCGCTCTGCGGCGAACTTGCCTCGCGGCCGCTGGAGGCGCTGGCGTTGATTGCCGCGGGGTTTCGCACGCTTTCGCTCTCGCCCGCCGCCATCGGGCCGGTGAAGGCGATGATTCTGGAACTCGACGTCGGCAAGGCCGCGGCGGTTCTCGATCCGCTGCTCACGCAGAAGTCGGGCAAGGCATCGATCCGCGAACGGTTGAGCGCCTTCGCGGCGAGCGCCGGCATCCCGGTCTGAGCGTCGCCCCATGTTGCCGGCTTCGAGGTTAGACGCGCTGCTCGCCCGCCATGCCGCGGTGGAGAAGGAGCTTTCGACCAACCTCGACCGCGACACCTATGTGAAGCTTTCGCGCGAGTTCGCCGAGCTCGGGCCGGTCGTCGAAAGCGTGCGCGCGCTGAAGGAGGCGCAGGCGCAGCTCGCCGATGCCGAGGCGCTGCTCGCCGATCCGAAGACGGAGCCGGGGATGACGCGGCTCGCGGGCGATGAAAAATCGGAGCTTACGCGCCGCGTCGCCGCACTCGAGGACAAGTTGCGGGTAGCGCTCATTCCGAAGGACGCGATGGACGAGCGCGACGTCATTCTCGAAGTCCGGGCCGGCACCGGCGGCGACGAGGCGGCACTGTTCGCGGGCGATCTCTTCCGCATGTATGAGCGTTACGCCGCGTTGCAGGGCTGGAAGGTCGAACTTGTTTCGGCGAGCGAAGGCGCGGTCGGCGGCTACAAGGAAGTGATCGCCGCCGTGCGCGGCAAGGGCGCCTATTCCAAGCTCAAATTCGAATCGGGCGTGCATCGCGTGCAGCGCGTGCCGGATACCGAGACTTCGGGCCGAATTCATACGTCCGCCGCCACGGTCGCGGTGCTGCCGGAGGCGGACGAAGTGGACGTCAAGATCAATGACGGGGATTTGCGCATCGAAACCATGCGCGCGGGCGGCGCCGGCGGTCAGCACGTGAACAAGACCGAATCGGCCGTGCGGATTACGCATATCCCGAGCGATATCGTCGTCTTCGTCCAGGACGAGCGCTCGCAGCATCGCAACCGCGCGCGCGCGATGGCGATTTTGCGTTCGCGGCTCTACGACATGGAGCGGCAGAAGCAGGATGCGGCGCGCGCCGCCGAGCGGCGCGGGCAGGTTGGATCGGGCGATCGCTCGCAGCGCATCCGCACCTATAATTTTCCGCAGTCGCGGGTGACCGATCATCGCATCGGCCTCGCGCTGCATAAGCTGCCGCAAATTCTCGAGGGCGAAGCGCTCGGCGAGTTGATCGATGCGCTGGTCGCCGACCATCAGGCCGCGTTGCTGTCGGCGGAGGACGGCGCATGAATATCCGTCTCGAGGCCGCGAAAGACGGACGGGCGGAATCCGAACCCTCGATTGGCGCACTCCGCCGCGCAGCGGCGGCGCAGTTGCGCGGGGGCGGCATCGAGGCCGCCGAATCGGATGCGCGGGTTCTTTTTGCTCATGTGTTGGGTATGGAAGATGCCGCGATCCTCGCCGAGTCTCACGCAAAAGCGCCGGAAGGTGCCCGGCGCCGGCTCGAAGGTTTTCTTGCGCGGCGGCTCGCCGGAGAGCCGATTGCGCGCATCATGGGGCGGAAGGAGTTCTGGAGCCGGTCCTTTCGTCTCGGGACCGATACGCTGGTGCCGCGGCCCGAGACCGAGACCGTGGTCGAAGCGGCACTCGCGGCTTTTCCGGATCGGAACGCCGAGCTTCGCGTGCTCGATCTCGGCACGGGCGCGGGCGTCCTGCTCGCCGCCATTCTTGCCGAGCGCCCGCGCGCGTCGGGAGTCGGGATCGACCGCAGCGAGGGCGCGCTTCTTGTCGCGCGCGCGAATCTCGAATCACTTGGTCTCGGTGCGCGGGCCGCTTTCGCGTGCGGCGATTGGGGCACGGCTCTGAATGACAAGTTCGACCTCGTCGTCTGCAACCCGCCCTATATCGCCGCGCATGAATTCGCACGGCTTTCGGATGAAGTGCGCGCTCACGATCCGCGTCTTGCGCTCGACGGTGGCGCCGATGGCTTGAGCGCTTATCGCGCCGTCATTTCGGATCTCGCTCGATTGCTTCACGCGGAGGGTATCGCGGTTCTCGAACTGGGGCGCGGGCAGGAATACGCGGTCGCAAATCTGACACGCGATAGAGGGCTCGTC
>JBGPVT010000093.1:0-7291 GCA_041491825.1 Xanthobacteraceae bacterium
ACCCGATCGAGCAGCTCGCCGAGCACGGCGATTTCCTCGAGACCTGCTATCTCCTGCTCTACGGCGAACTGCCGACGGCGGCGCAGCGCGCCGATTTCGTCAAGCGCGTGACCAATCACACCATGGTCCACGAGCAGATGAGCCGCTTCTTCCAGGGCTTCCGCCGCGACGCCCACCCGATGGCGGTGATGGTCGGCTCCGTCGGCGCGCTCTCGGCCTTCTATCACGACTCGACCGACATCTCCGACCCGCAGCAGCGGCTGATCGCCTCGATCCGCATGATCGCGAAAATGCCGACGCTCGCCGCCATGGTCTACAAATATTCGATCGGCCAGCCCTTCATCTATCCGAAAAACGAACTCGACTACGCCACCAATTTCCTGCGCATGTGCTTCGCGGTGCCGTGCGAGGAGTACAAGCCGAATCCCGTGCTCGCCCGCGCGATGGACCGGATTTTCATTTTGCACGCCGACCACGAGCAGAACGCTTCGACCTCGACGGTGCGGCTCGCCGGCTCTTCGGGCGCCAATCCCTTCGCCTGCATCGCGGCCGGCATCGCCTGCCTATGGGGCCCCGCCCACGGCGGCGCCAATGAGGCGGCGCTGAAAATGCTCGCCGAGATCGGTCACGTCGACCGCATTCCCGAATACATCAAGCGCTCGAAGGACAAGAACGATCCGTTCCGCCTGATGGGCTTCGGGCATCGCGTCTATCATAACTACGATCCGCGCGCGAAAATCATGCAGAAGACCTGCCACGAGGTCTTGAACGAACTCGGCGTCAAGGACGATCCGCTTCTCGACGTCGCCATGGAACTCGAACGCATCGCGCTCAAGGACGAATACTTCATCGAAAAGAAGCTTTACCCGAACATCGACTTCTATTCGGGCATCACCCTCAATGCGATGGGTTTTCCGACCACCATGTTCACCGTCCTGTTCGCGCTCGCGCGCACGGTCGGCTGGATCGCGCAGTGGAAGGAAATGATCGAGGATCCGAGCCAGAAGATCGGCCGCCCGCGCCAGCTCTACACCGGCGCCGCCAAGCGCGATTACTTGCCGATCTCGCGGCGAAAATAAGCGGCGGGGATTTGGCTATTCGGCGGGCGTTTTGCTGAGCGTGCGCGCTTTGCCGCCGGCTTTCGCGGCTTCCGCCCCGTCATAGGCCCAGTTGATATACGCACTACCCCAGGTGAAGCCGCCGCCGAACGCCGCGAATATAAGGCGATCACCGGTCTTCAATTTCGACTCGTAATCCCACAGGCAAAGCGGGATCGTCGCGGCGGTGGTGTTGCCGTATTTCTGCAGGGTCATCATCACCTTGTCGTGGGGAATCCCCAGATGGTCCGCGATCGCTTCGAGAATGCGCTTGTTCGCCTGGTGCGGCACGAACCAATCCACGTCTTCGAGGGTCAAGTTGTTGCGCGTCATAATTTCGCGCACCGAGGCCGACATGTGCTCGATCGCCGCGCGGAACACCGCCGGGCCTTTCAAATAAAGGTAGTGCAGGCGCGCCTCGACGGTCGCCGCCGAAGGCGGCAGCCGGCTGCCGCCCGCCTTTTGATGAATGTGCGGCATGCCCGCGCCGTCGGAATGAAGCTCGATGTCCACGAGGCCGGCGCCGGTGTCGCTGGGCTCCAACAGCACCGCGCCCGCGCCGTCGCCAAACAAGATGCAAGTCGTGCGGTCGGTGTAGTCCATGATCGTGGACATCTTGTCGGCGCCGACGAGAATCGCCTTCTTCGCGCGGCCGGTCTCGATGAATTGCGAGGTGACATCGAGCCCGTAGACGAAGCCCGAGCACGCCGCCTGAATGTCGAAGCTGCCGATATGGCGCATACCGACCATGTTGCAGATCAAATTCGCGGTGGAAGGCAGCACGAAATCCGGCGTGATCGTGGCGCAGACAAGCACGTCGATTTCCTCGGGCTTAGTCCCGGTCTTAGCCAGCAACCCGCGCACGGCTTCCGCCGCCATGTGCGAGGTGCCGAGCCCCTCGCCCTTCAGGATCCGGCGCTCCTTGATGCCCGTGCGCTCGGTGATCCACTCGTCGCTGGTGTCGACCATCCGCGCGAGCTCGTCGTTGCCGAGCACATAGTCCGGCAGATAGCCATGAACCCCCGTGATCGCGGCACGCACGGGCGCCTTTCTGTCTGGACGCAGCAACATTGGCTCGACGCTCGCTGGATCTTTGTTCTTAAGCTTGGAATTCTAGCTGCTTAGCAAAGTTTTTGCCATCACGAACGAATTTCCTCTACCATTGATTTTCGTTTGTTTTCAATGACTTCTAGCGTCACGCGGGCGGCGCGGGCGCTCGGTTGTTCGCCACCCGTGCTGAAAATTTGGTCAAGCCGCCTGAACGCCTCGAGTTGCCTTCGCCGCTCCGGCGTATCGTCGAGCAGGGGCGCGAGTGCATTTGCAAGCTTTTCTCCCGTGCAGTCCTCGCGCCGCAGGAATTCCGGCACCACGACCTCGCCGAGGACGAGGTTGGGCAGGCTCGCGGAGGAAATTCGCACCACGGCGTTTACGATCATTCCCTCCAACAAGGGCACCCGATAGGCGACAACCATGGGCACGTGCGCGAGCGCGAGCTCGAGCGTCACGGTGCCGGAAGCGGCAAGGGCCGCGCGCGCGCGCCGAAACGCCGCGTATTTTTCCGCTTCGGTGACGACGATGCGCGGCTTCACCGGCCAGCTCGCGACCGCGGCCCTGATTTCTTCTTCGCGCGAACGGAGCGTCGGCAGGACGACCTTGATCGGGCCGCGTTTCTCCGCGAGGCGTCCGATCGCTTCCCCGAAAGTCTTGGCGAGGCGGTGGATTTCGAGCGGACGGCTTCCGGGCAGCACGACGATGAGCGGAGGATCGCTTCGGCGCGATCGCTCCTCCTCGGGCGAAGCTCGCAAGTCGCCGATCCGCTCCAGCAAGGGATGACCGACATAGCTCGAGGGCGGTCCGCCGAGCTTCTTCAGCACGTCGGGCTCGAAGGGGAAAAGCGCCAACACGTGATCGACGAGCGGCGTCAATTTCCGCGCGCGGCCGGGGCGCCAGGCCCACACCGTCGGCGATACGTATTTCACGATCGGAAGCGCGGGCAGCCTGCGCCGCACGCGCCGCGCCACGCGCTGGTTGAAGTCGGGGCTGTCGATCAGAATCAGCACGTCCGGCGGCGAAGCGATGACCGCCGCCGCCGTCTCGCGGATGCGCCGCAGGATGAGCGGAAGCTTGCGGATCACCGAGCCGAATCCCATGGCCGTCACTTCGTCCATCGGGAAAATGCTCGCGAGCCCTTCCGCCGCCATCGCGGGCCCGCCGACGCCGCGGAAGCGGACTTCTCCCACCAGACTTTCGCGCAATTTTTTCATCAGGCTGGCGCCGAGCTGATCGCCCGACGCTTCGCCGGCGACGAGAAACGCATCGAGCGCATGCCGGGCGCCTTTCGCGCTCAACGCCGCCCCGCTTCGCGCGCCGGAACGCCAATTAAAAAAAGGCCCGCTTGATCGGCCGCGCGAACCATCGCGGCGGCGTCGGGAACGATGGTCCCCCCCGCCTCGACCGCGATCCCGCGCAAACCGGCCGCCGCCGCCTGCGTGACTGTCTCGGCGCCGATCGCCGGCACATCGATGTGCCGGCTCTGGCCGGGTTTCGGCGCCTTCACCAACACACCCGCGCGCGCCGGCAGCTTCAGGCGGCCGCTGCTGCGCAGCTTCGCAAGCCGCGCCAGCAAGCCCGCCGTTCCTTCCGCCGCCTCGACGCCGAGCACGCGCCGGGCGGAAATCGCGACCGCCTGCCCGACATCGAAGGGGCCGAGCGCGCGCAGAAGATCGAGGCCGAGCGCGATATCGGTTTCGTCTTCGGGAGATGGCCGATGCGCTCCGAGCACGCCCGCCGGAACCATCAGTTCGGGAGCGACCTCATGCACGCCCATCAGGTGAAATCCGTAACCGTCGAGAATATCGGCGACGCCTGAAAGCAGATGATCGTCGCCGCCGCGATAAAGCCGGGCGAGCCGCGGCAGAATCCGAAGCGTGGTCCAATCCAGCCGAAAATCCTTGAGCCTGGGACGGTGGACGGAACCAATGACGACAAGATCGCGCACGCCGTGCTTGCGGGCGAGCTTTACGCTCGTCCCGAACGCGCCGAACGGCATCCATTCGTGCGGAAAGCGCTCGACGCTGGGATCGGCAAAACCGCGGAGCGCAAGCAACACGACGGGCCGGCCACGCCGCACTACGGCTTCGGCAACCGCGATCGGAAAAGTACCGGCGCCGCAGACGATTCCGAGCGGATCGAGGCTCGCGCCGGCACCCGGCGCGGAGGGTTTCACCGCGGCCGGCATCAAGCATCGTCCTCGTCGCCGGACGCGCGCGGCGTCGTCAAGCGCCGCTTGCCCGCCTCGCGCACGAACTGCACGATACGCTGCACGTTCCGGTCGTCCGGAAATTCGGCTGCGACTTTTACGGCGGATTCGAGCACCGTGCCCGGACCCGCGAACAACATCTTATAGGCATGGCGCAGCGCATGGATTTGCGGCCGCGTCAGCCCTCCCCGCTTCAAGCCGACGATATTCAATCCCGCGAGCTTGGCGCGCTCGCCGAGGGCGGCGGCGAACGGGATCACGTCATGCACGACGCCCGACAGCCCCCCGATCACCGCCCGTTCGCCTATGCGCACGAACTGATGCACGGCCGCATAGCCGCCCATGAAGACGAAATCGCCGACCGCGCAGTGGCCGCCGAGCGTTCCGCCATTGGCGAAGGTTACGTCGTTTCCGACGATGCAGTCGTGCCCGACATGCGCGTAAGCCATGAACATGCAGCGCTCGCCCACCCGCGTCTCCATGCGCCCGCCCGCGGTTCCGGTGTTCATCGTCACCGACTCGCGGATCACGCAGTCGGCGCCGATCAGGAGCCGGCTCGCCTCGCCCTTGTAGTGCACCGATTGCGGCGGCGTTCCGAGGGACGCGAACGGATAAATGATCGTGCGCGGGCCGATCGTCGTCGCGCCCGTGACATGCACGTGCGCGATCAGCCTGCAATCGTCGCCGATCGTGACGTCGGGTCCGACGATGCAATAAGGGCCGATTTCGACATTCGCGCCGATTTTCGCGGCGTCGGCGACCCGCGCCGTGGGATCGATCCGCGCCACGCTTCAGTCATCCACGATCATGGCGCCGACCTCGGCCTCGGCGGCAAGCTCGCCCCTGACCTTGGCTTCGCCCTGGAACCACCACATGAGCTTGCGGTGTGACTTCTTCTTCATGTGAATCTCGAGCACGTCGCCCGGCACCACCGGCCGGCGAAACTTGGCCTTGTCGATGGTGAGAAACAGCACCGATTTCGGCGGATTGTCGTAGCCGCGCGAAAGCGCGCAGATCGCCCCCGCCGTCTGTGCCATGGCTTCGATCACAAGCACGCCGGGCATGACCGGCTGTCCCGGGAAATGTCCCTGGAAGAACGGCTCGTTGACCGTGACGTTCTTGATGCCGATGCAGGATTCGTCGCCGCGCACTTCGATGATCCGGTCCACCAGGAGAAACGGATAGCGGTGCGGAAGCAGGCGCAGGATGTCCTGCATCTCGATCGTCGTTTGCGTTTTATGTCTCGCATCCATCGCTTCGCTCTACGCTTGATCCCTGCTCTTGTCCTTGCCCTCGCCGAGCTTTCTCAGCGCCGCCACTTCGCGCAACCACTGGCGGATCGGCTTCGCCGGCACGCCTCCCCATCTCTCGCCTGCAGGCACGTCGTGCATCACTCCGCTTCTCGCGGCGAACTGCGCGCCTTCGCCGACATGCGTGTGTTCGGCGAATGCGGCCTGTCCGCCCACCATCGCATGGTCGCCGAACGTGCAGCTCCCCGCGATGCCGGTCAGGGCCGCGATGAGACAATGCCGGCCGATCGACACGTTGTGCGCGATCTGCACGAGATTGTCGATCTTGCTGCCTTCCCCGATCATGGTATCGCGGTTGGCGCCGCGATCGATCGTGGTGTTGGCGCCGATCTCCACGTCGTCCTGCACGATGACCCGCCCGACTTGCGGCACTTTGAGGTGTCCGTTTTTCGCCGGCAGATAACCGAACCCGTCCTGGCCGATGCACGCGCCGGGATGGACGATGACGCGGTCGCCGATAAGCGCGTGCTGGATGCTGACGCCGGCGCCGATCGAGCAATTGCGCCCGATGCGGACATCGGCGCCGATGACGGCGTTGGCGCCGACGATGGTGCCCGTCCCGATCTCGGCGCGCGGACCGATGACCGCGCCGGGGTCGGCCACCACGCCTTCCTCGAGCCGCGCCTCGGGATGCACGGCCGCGCCCGACGCGATTCCTTTTCCGCCGAACAAGGCCGTGGGCTTGAGTGCGTGCTCGAACAGCGCGCGCGCGACCGTCACATAGGCGCGATAAGGCTCCTTCACGACGAGCGTGACGACGCCCGCGGGCGCCGCATCGGCGTGGGCGCGAACCACGAAACAGGCTCCGGCGCCGGTCGAGCGAAACGCCTCGAGAAAATTCCTGTTTTCGAGAAAGGTAATATCAAGGGGCCCGGCGAAATCGAGCGGCTTGACGCCGACGATCGTGCGTCCGAGATCCGCCCCGTTCGCCACTTCCGCGCCGGTCAAGGCGGCGATTTCGCCGAGCGCGAGCGGAGTTCCGGCGCGGGAAAATATGGCTTCGGTCATGTATCTTTCGACGCCGCGCGCGCGGCCGTCGCCCAAACGGCGCCTCGTCAGAAAGTCGTCCCGCCGCTGAAGCGGAAGAATTGGGTCTTGTCGTAAGGCTCCTTGGTGAGCGCCTTGGCGAAATCGAAGCGGATCGGGCCGAAGGGCGAGGTCCAGATCAGGCTCACGCCGGTCGAGGAGCGGATCGCGCTGGAGTCGGCCAAGCAGACGTCGACGTTTTCCTTCGGACCTGTCGTTCCGGCAGGACAAGGAAGCGCATTCGCGGGGCCGGTGCCGTATGGAGGATTGGCAGTGAAAGTGGTCCCGCCTTTATATCCCCACAGCGACCCGGCGTCGGCGAAAAGGGCCGCCTTGATGCCGAGTTCCTTCGGCAGGAACGACAGCGGAAACTGCACTTCGGCGGTGGCGCCCCAATACATCGAGCCGCCGAGCGAATCCGAGAATGTGGAGCCGAGATCGCGCGGTCCGATGCCCGAGGGCTGGAACCCGCGCACGAGTTCCGGTCCCTTGTAGAACTGGTCGAGGATGCGAAGCCCGCTGCCGCTGGTCCCGTTGCTGCCGGTCGAAACCACGTAGCCGCCCTGGGCGCGCAACATGCCGACGTAATCGCCGCCCAG
>JBGPVT010000094.1:0-7290 GCA_041491825.1 Xanthobacteraceae bacterium
GGATCAACGCCGAGACCGGCGTCGGGCCTTCCATCGCATCGGGCAACCAAGTGTGCAGCAGGAACTGCGCCGACTTGCCCATCGCCCCCATGAACAGGAGCAGACACGTCACCGTCAGCGCGTCGTAATCATGGCCGAGGATGTGAATGGTCTGGCCGAGAAGCGATTTCGCCGAGGCGAATACGGTTTCGAAGCCGACCGCGCCGGTCAGCGCGAACACCGCGAAGATGCCGAGCGCGAAGCCGAAATCGCCGATGCGGTTGACGAGGAAGGCCTTGATCGCGGCGGCGTTGGCTTCGGGCTTCAGGTACCAGAATCCGATCAGGAGATAACTCGCGAGCCCCACCCCTTCCCAGCCGAAAAACATCTGCACGAGATTGTCGGCCGTCACCAGCATCAGCATCGCGAAGGTGAAGAACGACAGATACGCGAAGAAGCGCGGCCGGTACGGATCCTCCTGCATGTAACCGATCGAATAAAGGTGCACGAGGGCGGAGACGCTGTTCACCACCACGAGCATGACGGCGGTGAGCGTGTCGATGCGGAGCGCCCATTCGACCTTGAGATCGCCCGCCGCGATCCAGGTGTAGAGCGGCACCCGCGCATCATGGCCGTAATAGCCGACATAGACGAACGCCACCCAAGACAACAGCGCCGAGACCATCAGAAGCCCGGTGGTGATCAGTTCAGCGGCTCGCGAGCCCGCAGCGGCAGTTTCATGGCTTTCGGTTTCATGATGCGAGGCATGAATGACGCCGCCGCCCGCCACCGCCGGCGCGGGATGATGCGGGCCGTGATCGGCGGCATGGCCTTCGGCGCCCGCCTGCGGCATGCCGCCCGGATGGCGCGCGCGGGCGCCTGCGAGCGAGATCGCGGCGGCGATCAAGAAGCCGATCAACGGCAGGAAAACGATCGCTTGATACATGCCGCCTCAGCCCTTCATCAGATTGATGTCTTCGACCGCGATCGAGCCGCGGTTGCGATAGAACACGACCAGGATCGCGAGCCCGATCGCCGCCTCCGCCGCCGCCACCGTCAGCACCAAGAGCGCGTAGACCTGGCCGACGATGTCGCCGAGGAAGGCCGAGAACGCGACGAGGTTGATGTTGACCGCGAGCAGGATCAGCTCGATCGACATCAGGATGACGATCACGTTCTTGCGGTTGAGAAAAATGCCGAGGATGCCGAGCGTGAACAGAATAGCGCCGACGGTGAGGTAGTGCGAGAGGCCGATCGTCATCGTCAGATCCCCTGCCCCGGCCGCACTTTGCGGATTTCGATCGCGCTCGCTTTCGTACGCGCGTTCTGAACCGCGACATTCTGGCGCTTCGCGTTCGTCTTGTGATGGAGCGTGAGCACGATCGCGCCGATCATCGCGACCAGGAGCACGAGGCCCGCGAGTTCGAAAAAATGCACGTAGGTCGTATAGAGTACGCGGCCGAGCGCCTGCGTATTGCTGACCTCCGAAGCCGGCGGTATCGGCGAGCGGATCGCGCCCGCTACACCCGCGCCGGTGATCCAGGTTCCGACAATCAGCAGCAATTCCGCGAGGAAAATAAACCCGACGATCGCGCCGACCGGGAGATATTGCAAAAATCCCTGGCGCAGCTCCGCGAAGTCGACGTCGAGCATCATCACGACGAAGAGGAACAGCACCGCC
The DNA here is from genome assembly GCA_041491825.1 of Xanthobacteraceae bacterium. Classification (GTDB taxonomy): domain Bacteria; phylum Pseudomonadota; class Alphaproteobacteria; order Rhizobiales; family Xanthobacteraceae; genus Palsa-892. Next base: position 1,661 of record JBGPVT010000094.1, read on the forward strand.
ACCGCGCCGACATAGACGATGATGAGGATCATCGCGAGAAACTCCGCTCCCACGAGCACGAACAGTCCCGCCGCATTGACGAAGGCGAGAATGAGGAACAGCACCGAATGCACCGGATTGCGCGCCGCGATCACCATGAAGGCGGAGGCGACCGCGATCGTGGCGAAGAGATAGAAGAAAAGCGCGGAGAGGTTCATCGCATTTTACCGGTACGGCGCGTCGAGCGCGAGGTTCTTCGCGATTTCGCGCTCCCAACGGTCGCCGTTCGCGAGCAGCTTTTCCTTGTCGTAGTAGAGCTCCTCGCGGGTTTCCGTCGCGAACTCGAAATTCGGCCCTTCGACGATCGCGTCGACGGGACAGGCTTCCTGGCAGTAGCCGCAATAGATGCACTTCACCATGTCGATGTCGTAGCGCGTGGTGCGGCGGGTGCCGTCGTTGCGGCGCGGCCCCGCCTCGATCGTGATCGCCTGCGCCGGGCAAATCGCCTCGCACAGCTTGCAGGCGATGCAGCGCTCCTCGCCGTTCGGATAGCGCCTGAGCACATGCTCGCCGCGGAAGCGCGGCGACAGCATCCCCTTCTCGAACGGATAGTTCAGCGTCGCCTTCGGGCTGAAGAAATAACGCATGGCGAGGAAAAACGCCGAGACGAACTCGGTGAGAAACAGCGCGCGCACGTGAAGATCTAACCTCATGGCTTCCTCACTTCGGCGCCAGGCCGGAGAATTGCAGCACGCTCGCCACGATGACGACCATTGCGAGCGAGAGCGGCAGGAACACCTTCCAGCCGAGCCGCATCAGCTGGTCGTAGCGATAGCGCGGCACCATCGCCTTGGCCATCGAGAACAGGAAGAACAGGAACGAGACCTTGAGCACGAACCAGACGACGCCCGGCACCCAGGTGAAGGGCGCCACCGGAAACGGCGGTAGCCAGCCGCCGAGGAAGAGGATCGTACCCATCGCGCACATGCTCAGGATCGCCACATACTCGCCGAGCATGAACAGGAGATAGGGCGTCGAGGAGTATTCGACCATGAAGCCGGCGACGAGCTCGGATTCCGCCTCGACGAGATCGAACGGCGGACGATTGGTTTCGGCGAGCGCGGAGACGAAGAAAATCACGAACAGCGGCAGCAGCGGCAGCCAGTACCACTGGAACATGCCGAAAGGACCCGCCTGCGCCTGCACGATCTTCGTGAGGTTCAGCGAGCCCGCGCACAGGAGCACGGAGATGAAGACGAATCCGATCGAGACTTCGTACGAAACCATCTGCGCCGCGGAGCGAAGCGCCGCGAGAAACGGATATTTCGAATTCGATGCCCACCCCCCCATGATCACGCCGTAGACCATGAGCGAGGAGATCGCGAAAATATAGAGAACGCCGACATTGATGTCGGCGACCGACCAGCCGAGATCGAGCGGGATCACCGCCCAGGCCGAGAGCGCGAGCACGCAGGTGACGAGCGGCGCCAGCAGGAACACGCCCTTGTTCGCGCCGGACGGAATGATCGGCTCCTTCATCACGAATTTGAGGAAATCGGCGAAGGATTGCAGCAATCCCCACGGACCGACAACGTTCGGCCCGCGCCGCATCTGCACCGCGGCCCAGATTTTCCGGTCGGCGAGCAGAATGAAGGCAATGTAAATGAGCAGCGCCACGAGCAGCACCACGCTCTGCACCAAGATCACGCCGAGCGGCCAGATGTAACTGCTCCAAATCGCTGCGAAGCTCATGGCTACTCCGCTGCCTGTCGCGGCCGGCCCGCCGCCAGCGCCGAGCATTCGGCCATGACGGCGGAAGCGCGCGCGATCGGGTTGGTAAGATAGAAGTCGTGGACGGCGGAAGCGAACGCCGCTTTGTCAGTTTTCCCGCCGATCTTCGCGAGCTTCTCGATCGCCGCGGGATCGGCGCGCTCGATCTCGCCGAGCCGGCCGAGATGAGGGAAAGCCGAGATCATCGCGCGGCGCAATTCGGCGAGCGAGTCGTAGGCGAGCTTCGCGCCCAATGCGTCGGACAATGCGCGCAAGATCGCCCAATCCTCGCGCGCTTCGCCCGGCGGAAACGCCGCCCGGTTCGCGAGCTGCGGCCGGCCTTCGGTGTTGACGTAAATCGCGGATTTTTCCGTGTAGGCGGCGCCCGGCAAGATGACGTCGGCGCGATGCGCGCCGCGGTCGCCATGGGTGCCGATATAGACGACGAAGGCGCCCTTCTCGATTTCGATCTCGTCGGCGCCGAGCAGGAACAACACTTCGAGCGCGGCTTCCTTGGCCATGTCGGCGGCATCCAAGCCGCCCTTGCCGGGCACGGCGCCAAGATCGAGCGCGCCGACGCGGGACGCGGCGGTATGCAGCACGGAGAAGCCGTTCCAGCCGTCGGCGAGCCCGCCGACCGCAAGGGCGGCGTTGGCGAACATCGACAAAATGGCCCCGCCGTCCGGCCGCGCGAGCGCGCCCTGCCCGATCAGCCAGATCTGCTTTTTCAGCTTCGCGCGCTCGTGCTTCACGAACGTCGCAAGCGTCTCGGGCCCGGCGCCGAGATAAGTATAATCGTAGGTGAGATCGGCCTTCTCGCCGATGACCCCGATCTTGATCTCGCCCGTGCGCCAGCGCTTGCGGATGCGCGCGTTCAGGATCGGCGCTTCCTTCCGCGGATTGGCGCCGATGATCATGAGACCGTCGGCCTCGTCGATGCCGGCGATCGTCGCATTGAAGAGATAACCCGCGCGGCCGAGCGATGGATCGATCGCGGCTCCATCCTGCCGGCAGTCGATATGGGGCGAGCCCAGCCGCGTCATCAGATCCTTGAGCGCATAGACTTCCTCGACCGAGGCAAGGTCGCCGACAATCGCGCCGATTTCCTTCGGCCTCAAAGCCTTCACGCGTTTCGCGATGGCGGCGAAGGCCTCGCTCCAGGTCGCCGGCCGCAGGCGGCCGCGCTCGCGAACATAGGGTTGGTCGAGCCGTTGCGTGCGGAGCCCGTCGGCGACGTGCCGCGTCTTGTCGGAAATCCATTCCTCGTTGATGGCCTCGTTCAGCCGCGGGAGAATGCGCAGCACCTCGCGCCCGCGGGTGTCGACGCGGATGTTGGATCCGACCGCGTCCATGACGTCGATCGACTCGGTCTTGATCAGCTCCCACGGCCGCGCCTGGAACGCATAGGGCTTCGAGGTGAGCGCGCCGACCGGGCAGAGATCGACGACGTTGCTCTGCAACTCCGAGGTCATCGCGTGTTCGAGATAGGTGGTGATCTCCATGTCCTCGCCGCGGCCGATGGCGCCGAGCTCGGGAACGCCCGCCACTTCGGTCGCGAAGCGGATGCAGCGCGTGCAGTGAATGCACCGCGTCATGATCGTCTTCACCAGCGGACCGATATATTTGTCCTCGACCGCGCGCTTGTTCTCGGCATAGCGCGAGCTGTCGACGCCGTAGGCCATCGCCTGATCCTGCAGATCGCACTCGCCGCCCTGATCGCAGATCGGGCAATCGAGCGGATGGTTGATCAACAGGAACTCCATCACGCCTTCGCGCGCCTTCTTCACCATCGGCGTCTTGGTATTGATGACCGGCGGCTCGCCCTTCGGGCCCGGACGGCAGTCGCGCACGCCCCACGCGCACGAGGCGACCGGCTTCGGCGAGCCCTTGAGCTCGACGAGGCACATGCGGCAATTGCCGGCGATCGACAGTCGCTCGTGGAAACAAAAGCGCGGAATCTCGGCGCCCGCCGCCTCGCACGCCTGCAACAGCGTGTATTCCGGCGGGACGTCGATTTCCTTGCCGTCGACGATAAGCTTGGTCATCGCAATCTAGTCGCCTCTCCTTGTTACGCGCCTTCCACCGGCCAACGCTTGAACGCGTAGATCCATAGAAACACGAGGTTCACGAGCGGCACGAACAGGATCAGCACCCATGCGCGCGAGAATCCGGTGCGCTTCAGGATTTGCATCACCGGAATGCCGACGATGATGAACCAGAAGACGAGACCGATGAGAATGAATAAGCCGCTCGGTTCGTTATTCATGTTTTCCTCTCCTTATTCCGCCGCTACCGCGACCGGTTGGTGATGGGATTTCGCCGAATATTCATCGATGCGCCGCTCGATCTCGCCGCGGAAATGGCGGATCAGGCCTTGCACCGGCCAAGCCGCCGCGTCGCCGAGCGCGCAGATCGTATGGCCTTCGACTTGGTTGGCGACGTCAAGCAATAAATCGATCTCGCGCTTCAAAGCCCTGCCCTCGGCCATGCGCGTCAACACGCGCCACATCCAGCCGGTGCCTTCGCGGCACGGCGTACATTGGCCGCAGGACTCGTGCTTGTAGAAGTAGGAGATGCGCGCGATCGCGCGCACGATGTCGGTGGACTTGTCCATCACGATCACGGCGGCGGTGCCGAGGCCGGATTTCAGGTCCTTCAGCGCGTCGAAATCCATCGGACAATCGAGGATCTCGGCCGCCGGCACCAACGGCACCGACGAGCCGCCGGGGATGACCGCGAGCAGATTATCCCAGCCGCCGCGCACGCCGCCGGCGTGCTTTTCGATCAGCTCGCGGAACGGAATACTCATTGCTTCTTCGACGTTGCAGGGCTTCTCCACGTGGCCGGAAATGCAGAAAAGCTTGGTGCCGAAATTGTTCGGCCGGCCGAAGCCCGCGAACCACGCCGCACCCCGCCGCAGGATATCGGGCGCGACCGCGATCGATTCCACATTGTTCACCGTGCTCGGGCAGCCGTAGAGGCCGACATTCGCCGGGAATGGCGGCTTCAGCCGCGGCATTCCCTTCTTGCCCTCGAGGCTTTCCAAGAGCGCCGTTTCCTCGCCGCAGATATAGGCGCCGGCGCCGTGATGCACGTAGAGATCGAAATCGAAGCCGTGGATGTTGTTCTTGCCGATCAGCTTCGCCTCATAAGCCTGATCGATCGCGGCCTGCAGGCGCTCGCGCTCGCGGATGTATTCGCCGCGAATATAGATGTAGCCGGCATTCGCGCCCATGGCGAAACCGGCGATCAGGCAGCCCTCGATCAGCAAGTGCGGATCGTGGCGCATGATTTCGCGGTCCTTGCAGGTGCCGGGCTCGGACTCGTCGGCGTTCACGATGAGGTAGTGCGGGCGGCCGTCCGATTGTTTCGGCATGAACGACCATTTGAGGCCGGTCGGAAATCCGGCGCCGCCGCGCCCGCGCAGGCCCGAGGCCTTCATCTGCTCGATGATCCAGTCGCGCCCCTTTTCGAGGAACCCCTTGGTGCCGTCCCAGGCGCCGCGCTGGCGCGCGCCCGCGAGGCCCCAATCGTGGAGGCCGTAGAGATTCTGGAAGATGCGATCCTTGTCGGCGAGCATGTTATTTCCCCGCCGATTTCAACGTCGTCGGCCCGCCGACCGGCGCGGAAAACTGGCGGTCGATTTGCGGGCCGGGTTTCGGGTTCTTTTCGGCCGCCAGGCCATCGAGAAGTTTCTCGAAATTCTCCGGCGTCAAATCCTCGTAGTAATCGTAGTTGATCTGCACCATCGGCGCGTTGACGCAGGCGCCGAGGCATTCGACCTCGCGCCAGGAGAATTTTCCGTCGGCCGAGACGTGTTCCTGCTCGCCGATACGCCTGCGACAGACTTTCTTGATGTCTTCGGCGCCGCGCAACATGCA
>JBGPVT010000095.1:0-7215 GCA_041491825.1 Xanthobacteraceae bacterium
GTGGAAGACGCCTTCATCGCCGCCAATCCCGGGCTCGCGCATGACATGATCGCGGTCACCTGCAGCGGCCGCTATTTGAGCGAGGTCCGCGTCTGCATGGGCAAGGATTTGGCCTTTCACGCCTGCCCCGAAACCGACCGGCGCGCCTGCCGCAACCCGCGGGTCGTGATGCCGCCGGTGCGCGGCGGTTGATGAACTATCGCCACGCTTTTCACGCCGGAAATTTCGCCGATGTCCTGAAGCACGCGGTGCTTTGCCGGGTGCTCGCGCATCTCGCCGCCAAGGAAAGTCCGTTTCGGGCGATCGAAACGCACGCCGGCGCCGGCGCCTACGATCTCGCGGGCGAAGCCGCAAGCCGCACGCAGGAATGGCGGCAAGGCATCGGGCGCCTGATCGAAGAGCCGCTCGCGGGCGAAGCCGGCCAATTGCTCGAGCCTTACCTCGCGCTGATCCGGGCGGAGAACCAAGCAGGAGCCGTTAAACTCTATCCCGGCTCGCCGCTGATTACGCGTGCCTTCTGCCGCCAGCGCGACCGCATGATTTTCTGCGAACGGCAAGCCGAGGAATACGCGGCGCTCGCCCGCGCCTGCAAGCGCGACCGGCGCGCGAAGACGGTAGAGATCGACGGTTGGGCCGCGCTGAAGGCCTACTTGCCGCCGAAAGAACGGCGCGGTTTCGTGCTCATCGATCCGCCCTTCGAGGAGCCGGGCGAATTCGAAAGATTGCGCGACGGGCTCGCCGAGGGAGTTCGGCGGTGGCCGTCGGGAATCTTCCTGCTCTGGTATCCGATCAAGAATGAGCGCGAGGTCCGCCTGTTCGAGCGCCGCCTCGGCAAGCTCGAAATTCCGAAAATTTTACGCATTGAATTCGCAATCGACAAACCGCGCGTGGAGGGAGCGCTCGGCGCCTGCGGCATGATCATCGTGAATCCTCCGTGGACGCTGGAAAAAGAGCTGAAAACGATCTTGCCGGCGCTCGCCCTGCGGCTCGGCCGCGATGGGCGGGGCCGCTACCGCCTCGATTGGCTCACGTCCAAAGCGTAAACGCGCCGCAAAAATTCGCGCCAAGAATCGCGCAAAGAAAACCGCTTTTCATGTCGGCGCGACTGTCCTAGGAAAGCGGCTCCGATCGCGCCGCCATCATGGGGCGCGGGAAGCGCGTAGACAGGTTGAAGGAGTGGAGGCCATGCCGATTAGCGGCACCGTGAAGTTCTTCAATAGCGACAAGGGTTATGGATTTATCACGCCCGACGACGGCAGCCGCGACGTGTTCGTGCACGTTTCCGCGGTGACGCGCTCGGGGCTCGGCACGTTGAACGAAGGCCAGCGCGTTTCTTTCGAAGTCGAAGACGACAATCGCGGCAAGGGACCGAAGGCGGTCAACCTCGCGGCGCAGGGCTGAATTCCAAAAAACCATAGCGGAAATGAACCGGGGGATAGAAGATGCTCATCCTGCGCTCGTCCACGACCTCGCCCTTCGCGCGGAAAATCAGAATTGCGATCGCGATCCTCGGCCTTGGAGACGAGATCCGGATCGAGAACGCCGATACGCTCGATCCCAAGGACAGCGTGCGGCGGCAAAATCCGCTCGGCAAGATTCCGACGCTCGTTCTCGATGACGGCAGCGCGCTGTTCGATTCGCGCGTGATCCTCGAATACCTCGACGATCGGGCGGGCGGCGGACGCATTCTTCCGCGGGCGGGCGCGCCGCGCATGGAAGCGCTCACCGCGCAGGCGCTCGCCGACGGCATCTTGGACGCGGGGATTCTCCGCGTGTACGAAGGCCGCTTCCGGCCGGCCGAAAAGCACGAGCCGAAATGGCTCGATCATCAAGCCGGCAAGATGAGCCGCGCGCTCGCGGCCTTCGAAGCATGGCCGCCCCCTTTCGGAGGGATGATTCACGTCGGCCATATCACGCTCGCCTGCGCGCTCGGCTATCTCGATTTCCGCTTCGGAACGGATTGGCGCAAGACGCATCCGAAGCTCGTGAAATGGCTCGACGAATTCGCGAGCAAGGCTCCCTCCTTCGCCGAGACCGTGCCGCACTGAAGGTGAAGCCGAAAAAGAAAAAGCCCCGGGCCGCAACCCGGGGCTTTCTCGTTCAGGATCGCTACGATCAATAGCGGGAGTAGAGCGGGCCGCCGAAGCGATAGTTGAGGCCGAGCTTCAGCGAATTATCCGTCAGGTCCACGCGCGTGGGTGCCGTGAGCGCATAGGTCTTGTTGCCGTAATCGGCATAGAGCCACTCGAGCTTGGTCGACCAGTTCGGCGCGAAGGCGTACTCGACGCCGGCGCCCGCGGCCCAGCCGACATGCGTCTGATCGTCCAGGAACGCGCCGTCATTGGCGCGGTTGTGCGCCCAGGCGAGACCGCCGGTGCCGTAGACCATCACGCGATCGACCGTATAACCAAGACGCCCGCGCGCGGTGCCGAAGTAGTTGGTCTTCGAATTCACGAGCGGCGCACCGGCGACGTTTGTGTCGCTGATGTCGGAGCCGGAAATATCGGCTTCGAGGCCGAACACCCAGTTCGGCGCGTACTGCCAATTGTAACCGATCTGGCCGCCGCCGAACCAACCCGCAGGCTTCAGGTTCTCGGCATCGCCCCAGCCATAGCCGCCATGACCGCCGACATAGAAACCGGTCCAGTTGAACAGCGGCCCGGGCGCGGCCTTGTAGACCGGCCCACGCGCCGGCACGTCGGCAGCCGATGCGGGCGCGGCGATCGCGAGAGCCGCGAGCGCGATGCCTGAAAACAGTAGCCTCATTTTCATGGATGAACTCCACTTGGTGTTTGTGATTGGTTGATGCGTTTTCCTAGAGCGATCCGGCACGGAAGCGGTGACAAATCGGCAACACCGCAGAAAAAATTTCGAACCTTGGCGGCGCAAGGGTTTCGGCCGAAAATTCCTGCAAAGTTCCATCGAGTCGCGAACGAAACATGGCCCCAATGTGTCCTTTGCTTCTGCTTTCGATCATGAGATTCGCCGTCCGCCGAACGAACGAAAATCAAAACCGGTAATTGAGACCGCCGCGAACGATGTTGGTGTTGTAGCCGATCGTCGTTGGCCCCAAGACCGACTGATACGTTTCCTTCGCGAGATCCACATAGAGATATTCAAGGCGGGCGGAGACATTCGGTGTGACCATCGCCTCGACGCCGCCGCCGAGCGTCCATCCCCAGTGGAACTGATTGTTGGAAAGGCCCGCGATCTCGAGATCGCCGCGGCCATAGGCGGCACCGCCCGTGGCGTAGAACATCACGCGGTCCATCGTGTAGCCCGCGCGCGCGCGGATGGTGCCGAGATAATCGATGCCGAATTTCACCCCGCCCGACTTGTCGTCGATCGAGGTCGCCGAAATATCGGTTTCGAAGCCCAAGACGCCGGTCGGCGAAACTTGAAAATTGTAGCCGGCCTGCAGGCCGCCCACGAACCCGTCGGGGCTGAGCCCGGCCGCGGTGCCCCAGGCGTAACCGCCGTGGACGCCGGCATAGAAACCGGTCCAATTGAACAGCCTATTCGCAACTTCCGGCGGGACATAGGTGGACCGCCGTTCCAGCGGCAGATCGCCCGCAAGCGCATGCGACGCGGCTGCAGCAGCGGCACAGGCCGCCAGAAGCAGCTTCTTCATGCTGGCCTCCTCGTCTCGATCTTGTCGATCGACCCCACGGCCGATATTTAAACTTTTAGGAGAATTGCGTCTTGTCTTGACGGGCAAAAACGCGCTTCTCTTTCGAGTCATGACTAACAAAGCGTTTACGAACGGCTTCGGCTTGACCCGAAACGGGCCAAAGCGTGGCGATTTGTTGGCTCGCCTTCGCAGAAGCCGCGAAAAAGATTCCGCGGCAAGAAATCGTGCGACCTTATCGTGCGCCTCCGAGCAGTGCTTGCGATGGAACGAAAACGCCTAGACGTCGATCCGGAAACCGAACTCGCCGCCGACTCCGACGAAAGTCCGGAGACCGAGGCGCCGATCGAACTCGCGGCCGAGAATCTTCCGGAAGAAGAGCCCGCTGCGGACGCCGTCGCCACCGGGATCGCGGCGATCCAGCATTTCGCTAAACTGGCGCCGGCGTCGCCCGGCGTCTACCGCATGCTGAACGCGCGCGGCGACGTGCTCTATGTCGGCAAGGCGAAGAGCATCGCCAAGCGCGTCAGCGCCTACACGCGGGATACCGGACACAGCAACCGCATCGCGCGCATGATCGCGGCGACGGCGACGATGGAATTCGTCTCCACGGCGACCGAGACGGAAGCGCTGCTGTTGGAAGCGAACCTCATCAAGCGCTTCGCGCCGCGCTTCAACGTGCTGTTGCGCGACGACAAGTCGTTTCCCTACATCCTGATCACGCGCGACCCCGCGGCGCCGCAAATCGTCAAGCATCGCGGCGCGCGCAGCCGCCCGGGCGACTATTACGGCCCGTTCGCGGCCGCCGGCGCCGTGAACCGCACGCTGACGGCGCTCGAGCGCGCCTTTCTCTTGCGCTCCTGCTCCGATGCCTTTTACCAGAGCCGCACGCGGCCCTGTTTGCTCTTCCAGATCAAACGCTGCAGCGCGCCCTGCACCGGCGAGATTGCGCTCGCGGACTACAACGAACTCGTCGAGGAGGCGCGCCAATTCCTCTCCGGCAAGAGCTCGGCGATAAAGGACATGCTGGCGGAGGAGATGGAAAACGCGTCGGCGGCGCTCGATTTCGAGCGCGCCGCGGCCTTGCGCGACCGGCTGGAAGCGCTCTCGACCATTCAATCGCATCAGGGCGTGCATCCCCGCAGTACCGACAACGCCGATATCTTCGCCTGCCACCAGGAGGGCGGCGTCACCTGCATCGAGGTGTTCTTCATCCGCAACTTCCAGAACTGGGGCGACCGCGCCTATTATCCGCGCGCCGACCGCTCGCTCGAGGCGAGCGAAGTGCTGGATAGCTTCCTCCCGCAGTTCTACGAAAATCGAACGGCGCCGGGCTGCGTGCTGCTGTCGCACGAAATCGAGGATCGCGAACTCCTGGCCGAAGCCCTCTCGATCCGCGCCGATCACCGGGTCGAGGTCACGGTCCCGCAGCGCGGCGAGAAGCGGGAACTGGTCGAGCACGCGCTCCTCAACGCGCGCTCGGCGCTTGGCCGGCGCCTCGCGGAATCATCCTCGCAGGCCCGCCACTTGAAGGCGCTCGCCGAAACCTTCGGCCTCGCACGCCCGCCGCGGCGGATCGAGGTCTACGACAACAGCCACATCCAGGGAACGAACGCGGTCGGCGTCATGATCGTCGCCGGCCCCGAGGGCTTCGCGAAAAACCAGTACCGCAAGTTCAACATCAAGTCCGAGGACACCGCGCAGAGCGACGATACCGGCATGATGCGCGAGGTGCTGCGCCGCCGCTTCGCCCGCCTGAAGGATGAGGCGCCGCGCGCGGCCGAAGACGCCGAGTCCCCCTGGCCCGATCTCGTGATCCTCGACGGCGGCCAAGGACAGCTGAACGTGGCGCTGGAGACGCTCGCAGCAGGAGGCATCCACGACCTGCCGGTCATCGCCGTCGCCAAGGGCCTCGACCGCGACGCCGGGCGCGAAACCTTCCACCGGCAGGGGCGCGAACCCTTCCGCCTGCCGCCGCGCGATCCCGTGCTGTATTTCGTCGAGCGGTTGCGCGACGAGGCGCATCGTTTCGCCGTCGGCTCGCATCGCGTCCGCCGCAAGAAGGATATCGCCAGCGCCGGCCTGCAGGAAATTCCGGGCGTCGGCCCCACCCGCAAGCGCGCCTTGCTGCGACATTTTGGAACGCTCGCCGCAGTCGAACGGGCCGCCGTTTCGGACCTGGAAAAGGTGCCAGGAATCAACGCCGCCACCGCGCGGGCGATCTACGATTTCTTCCACGCCAATGGTTGATCCGCCAACTTTGCGCGTCGCATTGATGTCGGCTTGGTGTAGTATGCGGGTGAGCGAGGCCCGCAGTGATGGATCAGTGGAGCAAAGCGCCGGCGCGGGTCGGCGCGGCAGGCGCCGATGAGGATCGGACGTTCGCCGTTCCGAATCTCCTGACCTATGCGCGCATCGCCGCGGTTCCCCTGATCGCGGCCTGTCTCTTCGGCGTCTCCGTTTTCGGCGCCGGCTTGTGGCTGCGCTGGGTCGCGCTCTCGATCTTCATTCTGGCGGCGCTCACCGACATGCTGGACGGCTGGTATGCGCGCCGGTTCGGCCAGTGGACGACGATCGGCCGCATGCTGGATCCCATCGCCGACAAGCTCCTGGTCGGCGCCTGTTTGCTCATGCTCGCCGCCGACGACACCATTCGAGGCTGGTCGTTGTGGGCGGCCCTCATCATTCTCTGCCGCGAGATTCTCGTCTCCGGCATGCGCGAATATCTCGCGGGATTGCGCGTAAGCCTGCCCGTCTCGCAACTCGGCAAGTGGAAGACGTTCATGCAGCTTCTCGCCATCGGCTTCCTGCTCGCGGGCGAGGCGGGCGACAAGGTGCTTCCGTCGACGACGCTGATCGGCCTTACGCTGCTTTGGCTCTCGGCAATTCTTACGCTTTATACCGGCTTCGATTATTTCCGCGCCGGCGCGCGCCACCTGGTGAGAAACGGCTGATGAAAGTTTTGTACTTCGCCTGGATCCGCGAGCGGATCGGAAAGCCGGAAGAAGAAGTCGAGTTGCCGGCGTCGATCGCGACCGTCGGCGATTTGATGAATTGGCTGAAGAAACGCGGGGAAGAATACGCGCATGCCTTCGACAATCCGAAAATCGTCCGCGCCGCGATCGACAAGGTGCATGCCGAGCCCGCCGCAAAAATCGCCCATGCCCGCGAGATCGCGTTTTTCCCGCCGATGACCGGCGGCTAGGCCCCCTCACCGAGCGGGTCGATCCGGAGTATGATCCGTCCATGAGCGTCCGCATCACAGAGGCGCCGATCGACGTCGCGGCCGAAACCGCGGATCTTTCGCGCGGCCGAAGCGATATCGGCGCGCTCGTCACCTTCGCCGGCATCTGCCGCGGCGAGGAGGAAGGCGTGCCGATCGCGGCCCTTGTGCTCGAGCATTATCCGGGGATGGCCGAGGAAGAGATTAGGCGCCACGTCGAGGAGGCGAAAAAGCGCTGGCAGCTCTCGGGCGTTCGCATCGCGCACCGGGTCGGCCGCGTCACGCCGGGCGAGGTCATCGTTCTCGTCGCCGCCGCCTCCGCGCATCGCGAGGCCGCCTTCGCCGCCGCCGAGTTCTTGATGGA
>JBGPVT010000096.1:0-7166 GCA_041491825.1 Xanthobacteraceae bacterium
CCGCCTTCCCACCAACCGGGATAGTAATAGTGCGGCGCGACCTTGTAGAAGCCGAGCTTCTCGTCGTCGTAGGGGCCGACCCATTCGGCGGCGTCGATCGAGCCTTTTTCGAGCGCCGGATAGATATCGCCGCCGGCGATCTGTTGCGGCACCGATCCTAGCTTCTGCAACACGCGGCCGGGGAATCCGCCGATGCGCATCTTCAGACCATTGAGATCGGAGACCTCCTTGATTTCCTTGCGGAACCAGCCGCCCATCTGGCAGCCGGTGTTGCCGGCCAGCAAGGCGATGACGTTGTACTTCTTATAGAACTCGTTCAGCAGATCCATGCCGCCGGCTTGCATCCAGGCCTGGTTCAATCGCTGGTTAGGACCGAAGGCCACCGAAGTGCCGAAAGCGAACGTCGGATCTTTGCCGAAATAATAGTAGGACGCGGTGTGGCCCATTTCGACGGTGCCGTTCGACGCCGCATCCAGTGCCTGCAAACCCGGAACGATTTCGCCGGCGGCGAAAGGCTGGATCTGGAATTTATTGTCGGTCACCTCGGCGACAGCTTTGGCCATCAATTCGCATCCGCCCCACAGGGTATCGAGCGACTTCGGCCAACTCGCGGTCATGCGCCACTTAATTTCCGGCATCGATTGGGCGATCGCCGGCTTTGCGATCGTGGATGCGGCGAGACCCGCGCCCGCGACCTGCAGGAACTTACGACGCTTCATGAGAATTCCTCCCCCTGAATAAAGCACGAAAAACGCATTTTTTTGGTTTTACGCCAATGAAAGCGATTAGCATGAAACGAGGGGTTTCGCCACGTGGGAGAGAGCGAAAATCAAGCCTCGCCGATCCCTGGTATTTCAGGACTCGATGACAATCCGCGGCGCCGTGCGCGCCTTTCCGCCGCCCGCCATTTGATCCCGCACTCTCGCGGCGATCTCGCGGTAAATCTTGGCGTGAGCGCTGTCCGGTTTGGTGGCGACGATCGGAAGACCGGCGTCCGATGTCTCGCGGATTTCGATCTCGAGCGGAACCTCGCCGAGGAACGGCACGCCCTGGCGCTCCGCCTCGGTTTTGGCGCCGCCGTGGCCGAACGGGTCCGATCGCTCGCCGCAATGCGGGCAGAGGAAATAGCTCATGTTCTCGACGAGCCCGAGCACGGGCACGTCGACGCGCCGGAACATGGCGATGCCGCGGCGGGCATCGATGAGCGCCAGATCCTGCGGGGTCGAGACGATGACGGCGCCGGCGAGCGGCACTTGCTGGGCGAGCGTCAATTGCGCGTCGCCGGTGCCGGGCGGCATGTCGACGACCATGATGTCGAGGGTTCCCCATTCGACCTCGCGCAGCATCTGGGTGATCGCCGTCATCACCATCGGCCCGCGCCAGATCATCGGCGTTTCCTCGTCGACGAGAAACCCGATCGACATGACCTTCAGGCCGAAGCTTTCCATGGGCTTCAGCATGCGGCCACCGATGATTTCGGGCTTTCCCTTGATCGCGAGGAGCCGCGGCATCGACGGGCCATAAATGTCGGCGTCGAGGACGCCGACCCGCATGCCGAGATCGCGGAGACCCAGCGCGAGATTCACGGCGGTGGTCGATTTGCCGACGCCGCCCTTGCCCGAGGCGACCGCGATCACGGCCTCGACGCCGGGCACGCCGGTGATCGATCGCGATGCCGCTCCCGCCCGCGGCGGCGCTTTCACGGGCGAGCCGCCGGCGCTTGCCGGCCGCGCTGCTTTCACCGGCGAACCGCCTGCCGGCGGCGCGCCGCCCGAGCGCTCGGCCGTGAGCGCGATCAAGACGGAGGCGACGCCCGGAATCGAGCGGATCTCGCTCTCGGCTTTCTTGCGAACGGCCTCCCAGGCGGGAGCCGCCTCCGCGTCGACCGTGAGCGAGAAGAAAACCTTGTTGTCGGAAATCACGATGTCGGAGAGCTTGCTGGAAGCGACGAGGTCGCTTCCGTCGGGACCCTTGATCCCCTTCAGGCGTTCGCGAACCTGATCGGTCGTAATCGTCATGGCATGCTCCGGTTCCGTATCACGCCGCGGCACTCGGCCGCGCCGAAATTTCCGCGTGCCAGCGGCGCACGTGCTTGTATGGTTCGGGCACGCTCAGCTTCGCGGCTTTCATGAAATCGATGGCGACGAGCCCGGTGATGTCGGCGACGCTGAATCTGTCTCCGGCCACGAATTTTCGTCCCGCGAGCTCGCCGTCCAGAAGTTCCAGAAATTCGGTCACAAGCGGCTTGTTGATTTCCGCCCATTCCGCGACCTGCGGCACTTGAAACTTGGCCATCGCCGGATGTCCATGACGAAAGATCGCCTGCACCGCGCCGTAAAGTCCGAGCTCGATGCGGCGGTTCCACATTTCCACTTTCGCGATCTCGATGGCGTCGCGGCCGAACAGGTTCGGCTCCGGATGGAGCGCCTCGAAATAACGGCAGATCGCCATCGTCTCGGCGATCACGGCGCCATCGTCGAGCACGAGCACGGGCACGCGCTGCAGGGGATTGAGGGCGCGGAAGGATTCGCTTTTCTGTTCGTCCTTCGCGAGATCGACCGGCACCTTTGGAACGTCGATGCCTTTCTCGGCGAGGAAAATTCGCACCCGGCGCGGCGACGGCGCGCGGCCACCATCGTAGAGCTTCATTGCCCTTCCTCCCTCGCCCGCAGTCGATCATGCACCTGCAAAACGGGCAAGATGCGAGCGTCGAATGCGCGCAAATGCCCGCCTCGCAACGAATTAAGCTTTCGTTAACCATATCGGTGAGGCCGCTATTAACCACTTTCTTGTGATCGTGGCTGAAGGCGTGTGAGTACGGGTGGATCGGTCATGGCTGGGCAAGAAGCCCGGGGGGACGAGCTTGCGGCCGATGCCGCGCGCGTGGCGCATGAGCGACGGCTCCGGCTCAGCCGCAGCGTCCGCGAAACGCGCGACCGCCTGACTTCGACCACCGGAATCAAGCCGGCATACGATCACGAGCTGTTGCGGCTTTATGCCGAGCATCGGCTCGGCGGATCGCTCGCGCTGTTCCTGCTTGTGTCGCTCGTGGGCTTGGCCTCGAGCCTATGGACGGGCGGCCATTCCGCGCTGGTATGGACCTTTCTCGCGCTGACGATTCACGCGATGAACGTCGCCGCTTGCCGGCGGTTTCTCGCCTCGCCCGTGAATCCCGATTCGCAGCGCCGCTTTCGCATCCTGTTCACGCTGCTCGACTTTCTCTTCGGCGTGTCGTGGGTGCTCAACATCAACGTGCTCGTCGACGTCGGCGCGCAAGGCGCCGGCGATTTCTCGCTGTTCGCGATGCTCCTGGTGGTCGCGGTGTTCTCCATGCTGGCGGCGAGCATCCCCGCCGCCGTCTACGCCTCGACCATGCCGGTCGCGGGGATCGTGGTGATTCAATATCTGATCCGCGGCGAGGCGCAGGATCTCGTGCTCGCCGGGCTCACCGCCGGCGCCGAAGCCTATTTCGTGATGGTCGCAAACCGGCTGCACGTCTCCGCCGTCGCGGCGCTGGAGGCGCGCGGCCAGCTCGATTCGCTGATCGGCGAACTCGAACAGGCGAAGGCGAAATCCGACGAGGCGGCCCGCCGCGCCGAGGCCGCGAACCTCGCCAAGTCCCGCTTCCTCGCCCAGATGAGCCACGAATTGCGCACGCCGCTCAACGCCATTCTCGGATTCTCCGAGGTGATGAAAAATCAGCTGTTGGGGCAGCACGTGGTCGCCGCCTACGGCGAATATGCCGGCGACATTCACGATTCGGGCCAGCATCTCCTCAATCTCATCAATGAAATTCTCGACCTTTCGCGGATCGAGGCCGGCCGCTACGAGTTGAACGAAGAGGCGATCAACGTCGTGCATGCCGCCGAGGAGTGCCATCATCTTCTCAAGATCCGCGCGACCGGCCGCGGCCTCGTCATTCACGATCTTTATGAGCCGAATTTGCCGAAAATCTGGGCCGACGAGCGGGCGGTCCGCCAGATCTGCCTCAATCTTCTTTCCAACGCCATCAAGTTCACGCCGCAGGGCGGCGAGATCTGGATCAAGATCGGCTGGACCGCCTCGGGCGGGCAATACATCAGCGTGCGCGACACGGGTCCCGGCATTCCGGAGGAAGAAATCCCCGTGGTGCTGTCGTCATTCGGCCAGGGAAGCAACTCGATCAAAAGCGCCGAGCAAGGCGCGGGCCTCGGGCTCCCCATCGTCAAGGGGCTGATCGACCTGCATGGCGGCAGCTTTACGCTCCGCTCAAAGCTCCGCGAGGGAACGGAAGTGATCGTCACCTTCCCGGCCGAGCGCGTCATGGCGGCATTGCCGCCGGTCGGCGACAAGGTATCGCTGCAACCCGCGATGACGAGCGCGCAATCCGCGAGCCAGCACCATGCGCGCTGACCGGCCGTTGTGGATCGTCGTCGCCGCGCTCGGCCTCGCCGTCTTGGCGCTCGCGATGCGCCACGAACAGGACACCATCGCCGGCCTCCACCCCGGCTCGATCGCGGCCCTGATCACCGGCGCCGTGCTCGTCGTCATGATGTTCGGCGCGGTCTACGCGCTGTTTTACAAGCGGATCGGCGAATTGTTGCGGGCGGCCGTGTTCTGGTGCGCCTTCGCGGGGCTCCTCTTCGCGGGCTACAACTTTCGTTTCCAGCTGCAGGCGCTCGGCGAACAGGCGCTCGCCGGGCTTATTCCCGGCATTCCGATGATCGCGCAGGCTTCCTCCGGACGCTCCGTCGAAATCGTTCGCGCGCGCGAAGGAGACTTCACGATCAGAGCGGATATCAACGGCGCGCGCATCGCGATGCTGGTCGACACCGGCGCCTCCAGCGTCGTTCTTTCGGCGGACGCGGCGAAGGCGGCGGGCCTGCCGGTCGAGATGCTCAAATACGAGGTGCCGATCGAAACGGCGAACGGGCGGAGCCGCGCCGCCTCCGTCGTGCTCGATCGCATCGCGATCGGGGGCATTCTCGAGCGCAAGGTGCCGGCGCTGGTATCGTCGCCGGGCGATTTGAAAACGAGCCTCTTGGGCATGAGCTTCCTGAAGCGGCTCGAATCCTTCGAGGTGCACGGCGAACGGCTGGTGCTGCACGCGAAGCCCGCCGCGCGCTAAAAAATCAGGCTGATCAGGAAGCGGGTCGCCACCGCGAGCAGAAACAGGCCGAAGGCGAATTCGAGTTTCTTCTTGGAAAGATTGTGCGCGAGCCGCGCGCCGTAGGGCGTGGCGAGAACGCTCGCGGGCGCGAACAAGGCGAGCCCCAGAAACGAGACGTAGCCGACCGAAAACGGCGGCAGCAGCGCCTCCTGCGGCCAGCCCGCGATCATGTAACCGATCGCGCCCGGCACCGAGATCAGAACGCCGAGACCCGAGGAGGTCGCGATCGCGACGTGGATCGTCTCGCCGAACAAGGTGAGGAACAGCGTCGACATGGCGCCGCCGGCAACCCCGATGAGGGAGGAAATCAGCCCGATGAAATAACCCACGACGACGAGCGCCCCGCCACCGGGCAGATGCTGGCCGAGCCGCCACGATTCCCTGCCAAGCAGATAGCGCGTGCCCATGGAATAGCCGAAGACGACGAATGCCCATTTGAACAAGGCGCCCGGCGCGTAATAGGCGATGATGCCGCCGGTGATGACGCCCGCCACGACCGGAACGGCCCAGACGCGCAGAACGTGCGTACGCACCACGCTCTTCGCTTTATGCGCGAAAAACGAGCGCAGCGATATCGGCACGATCACCGCGAACGAGGTGCCGACGCAAAGCTGCATGCGCACTTCTTCAGGCACGCCGAGAAGGCGAAACAGCTCGTAGAGGACCGGAACGGTGATGGCGGCGCCGCCGATGCCGAGAAGGCCCGCGAGCAGCCCGGTGAAAATACCGGCGACGATGATCGCGGCGGCGAGAAAGGCGATCTCGCCGGCAGGCACGCCGGACAGCATGGCGATCTCCGGGAACGGTGGGGGGAAAATTTAGGCGGCGGCGGTTTGGTCCAATTCGAGGTTGGTGTCCAGCACCATCGCCAGCGCTTCCCGCAACACGTGCACCGTCGCGCCCGGCTGAACGGCTTTCGTCGCCAAATGACGCCGGAATGCGCGCGCGCCCGGCTGGCCGCGGAAGAGGCCGAGCAGATGCCGCGTGACGTCGTGCAGGCGGGCGCCATGCGCCATCGCCTGTTCGATATAGGGAAAAAGCTTCTCGACGGCCGCGCGCGGGGAAGAAACCGGCGCCGTGGCCCCGAACAGCTTTGGGTCGACCGCCAGCAGCATTCCCGGATTCTGATAGGCCGCGCGGCCGAGCATGACGCCGTCGACGTGACGAAGATGCTGCTCGGCTTCGTCGAGGTCACGAATGCCGCCATTGATGACGATCGGGAAATCACCGAGCCGCCGCTTCAGGCGATGAACCCGCGCGTGGTCGAGCGGCGGAACGTCCCGGTTCTCGCGCGGGCTGAGGCCGTCGAGCCAGGCCTTGCGGGCGTGCACGATCAATGCGTCGGCGCCGGCGGCAATGACGGCGTCGGCGAAACGGTCGAGCGATTCCTCGATATCCTGATCGTCGACGCCGAGCCGGCATTTCACCGTGATCGGCAACGCCACCGCCGCCTTCATCGCCGCCACGCATTCACCGACCAGTTTCGGATCGCGCATCAGGCAGGCGCCGAAGCGGCCATCCTGCACGCGATCGGAGGGGCAGCCGATATTCAGGTTGATTTCGTCATAGCCGAAGTCGGCGCCGATCCGCGCCGCCTGCGCCAGATTCTTCGGATCGCTGCCGCCGAGCTGGAGCGCCAGCGGATGTTCGGCGGCATCGAAGCCGAGCAAGCGCTCGCGCGGACCATGGATGATGGCGTCCGCCGTGAGCATTTCCGTGTAGAGAAGCGCGTGGCGCGTGAGCATGCGGTGGAAGAAGCGGCAATGCCGGTCCGTCCATTCCATCATCGGGGCGATGCAGAAGCGGCGCGTGAGGGCTTTGCTCGCGGCGGGTGCTCGCATGCGGCTCAAATGGCCGATATCGCTCTCTTCGGCAAGACCGCAATTTTAGAGCGGCGAAATCAGCGCCCTTGACGGAAGTAATCAGCGCGGCGCCGTAAGGTCTGGCGGGATATCGCGCGTTGTGCCGCTGCCGAAACTCGCAATCAATGTAAGTCGCTCCAATCATCAATTGACGC
>JBGPVT010000097.1:0-7105 GCA_041491825.1 Xanthobacteraceae bacterium
ACCGAGTTCGCCATCGATCTCGGCGGCGACATGTCGATCGACGGTCTGCGGGCGCGCTGGGCCAACATCAAAGGCAACCATGGCGCCGCGCTCGAAGGATTGCGGCCGCTCGTCAGCGTGCGGGAAGGCGCCAAGCCCGGTACCGTCGAGCTGCGGCTGATCGCGGGTCCGGTCGCCAATGCCGGCGACGCGGCGAAGGTTTGCGCGGGCCTGCAGACCAAGGGCATCGCCTGCCGGACGACCGAATTCGACGGCCAGCGGCTTTCTTTACGCTGATTGGGTCGCGGCATTGCCGCGCCTGCGATAGACGTGGCAAATTTCATCGATGCATTCGCGATCCTTCCTGCCCTCGCCCCGCGTCGCCAACGTGCTGATCGCGCTTGCTGCCGCCGCGCTCGGCTACGCGCTGTATCTGCGCTATCTCGTGATCGAGAATTCGACGGTGGGGCTCGCCTGCGAAGCGGGGCTCGCGACATCCGCCTGCATGGTGCGAAAGATTGCGATCTTTCTCTTTCGCTATCAGGCCTTCGGTATTCTCGCCCTCGTCGCTTCCGTCTATCACCTGTTGCGGCCGCAGATTTACGCCTTCGCCCTCGGAATGATCGCCGCCGCCTTCGGTCTCGTGCTTTACAATAACGGCCTCGCGGCGCTCGCCGCGGCGTTGCTCGTCGTCAGTTTCGCGCGACCCGTAATCGTAGACATGCCGCCGCCAGAAGCAGGAGCAGCGCGGCGAACCACTGGGCCTGCCAGTTCAACAAGCCCTCGTTGAAAAAGATATAGATTGCGCAACCGGCCAGCAGCGCCGCCGAGGTCTGCTCGGCAATGCCCTCGCGCTTGAGCCCCGATGGGCTCGCGAAGGTCGCAATGAAGAACGCGGCAACGGGTCCGGTGAACGGCGCGAAGGGGAAATCGCGGTAGCGCGGGTCGAAGACGAGGCCGAGCGCGACCGTAATCGCCATGGCGACGGTCACCAGCAGAAGCCCCGCGAGCAATCTTTCGAGGGGAACGGCCGCCCGCCAGAACAACGGATCAAGCAAAGTGGCAAAGCCCGCGATCGGCGTTCTGCGGGCAGCAGCAGCGGCCGCGATCGGCGGCGTCGTAAAAGCGAGCAGAACGAGAATTATCGATTTAATCCAATCGACTATGCTCAGGCTTTCAAGCGTTACGAGAGCCAGGGCCCAGCCCAAGAATAAGCCGCCGGCGAGCGCGATCGCGGCGATCGGCAGCCAATCAATCTTCTCCGGCTCGTCTTCTCCCTGGCTGCGGGCGGCGAAATAGGCGCCGGCGAAGGTGACGAAGGCGAGCAGGATTCCGAGCAGCCCCTGTGAAAACCACAGCGGATGGTCGCTCACCTTTCCGCCCCAGGCGAATTTGGGCGTCCGTTTTTCTCCGTCCAACAGCCCCCAATGGCCGCCGACAGTGCCTTCGAGCTTGCGCTTCCAGGGCTGGTCGAAGGCCTCGATCAAATTCGTCGGCCAATTGCCGCGCTTCGCCGCAGCGATCACTTCATGCATGACCCGGGCCTCGTTCGAGAGCGAAGGCAGCGCGCCGTCGCGCATACGCCCGGCACTCGGCCAGCCGACCTCGCCGATCATCACTTGCTTGCCCGGAAAGCTCGCCGCCGCCTTGGCCTGGATTTCGACCACGTGGCGCGCGGCCTGCCCTGCCGGTATCGGAAAATCCTCCCAATAGGGGAGGATATGGATGGTCACAAAATCGACGGCCGTCGCCAATTCGCGGTTGCGGAGCCAGAACTCCCACACATCGGCGTAGGTCACCGGAACGCCGGTTTCGCGGCGGACGCGCTCGATGATGTCCTTGAGGTCGAGGGTCGCCATCTCGCCCCGCAGGAGGACTTCATTCCCAACGACGACGATCTTGATCACGTCCTTGTATTCGCGGGCAAGCGCGATGCCGGTCTCGATCTCTAACCGGTTTCGCTCGGCTTCGCGGCTCAGCCAGATGCCCTGGATGACGGAAAGCCCATGTTTACGGGCTATTTCCGCGATCCGGCCGAGCCCTTGCGAGTTCGAATAGGTCCGAACGCATGAGGTGATCTCGGAAAGCTCGGCCAAATCCGCCTCGATCTGTTCGGCGGAAACCACGAAATTGCGGTCGAGCGGCGACTGCCCGCCGCGAAACGGGGCGTAGGAAACGCAGGCGAGCTTTTCGCCGGGGGCAAGCGGCGAGCGGGGCATGGAGGCGGGCCAGCCAAGGGCATACCAGGTGAGGCCGATCAGGACCGATACGGCGGCCAGGAGCAGGGCGGGCTGTCGAGATAACGCGGAAAACAAGGTCGCCCCCCACCCGGCGGCTGCAGGAAACCCGACTTAGCCACCCGCCGGCTGCCCTCTCAAGCGGAACCGCCGGGCATTCTTAACCGCCCTCGCAATACCTCTTGCATGGCGCCGTGATGATGACAAAATCGATCGTCAGGTTAAGCCTCACTGAGGCGGGGGAATCGCCTCCAGAGTTCCCGAAGATGCCGTTCGCGCTTCGAGTTGCAGCCGTCGCCCTCGCGGGCGGCCTTTTTTTCGCGTCCCTCGCCCCGGCTTTTTCGCAGAACCAGGGCGGGGAGCAGAAGCCCGTCGATCCGCAAACCGCCGAGGAAATCGCCAAGGAAGCGCGTGCGCGGGCTGCACGGGAATTCGCCGAGGCGGCGAAGCTCCCGAAAAACGCCGGCCTTCCAGAATGCCTGTGGACCGGTCGCCTCGTCGCGAGCCTGCTGTATCGCAACGACGTCGATACCGCCAAACGCTACATGGACCTCTACGATCGTTTCAGTTGCCCGCCCGACCATCTCAAGCTCGCCATCCGCTGCGTCGTGCGGCTGGGGCCGATGGATCAGAAGGGTACCGAGAAGCTGGCGGCCAGGGTGCACGCCTGCTGGATCAACCCCGACACCCTTTCCTCTTCGCTCGTGCAATGAGGGCGTTGGGGACCTCGATCCCCGCGGAACTAAAATGCGCTTTTCGAGTCATCCGGCGGGAGAATTGCGTCTGAAGACGAGCATGCCGCAGCAAAACAAGGCGGCAACGGGCAGGCGGCCGTCGGTTCCGCCGGGGATGGACAAAATTTAATGCGCGTCGCTGCCGTGATCCTCGGTTTCGTCGCCGCCCTGCATGCCGGCATCTGGCTGCTCGTTCGCGAGAGCGGCACCGCTCCCGCCACCAATGGCCAGTTCGCGAGCCTGTCCTTCGCCCCGTTCAATCCGGGCGACAAGCCCGACGCCGGCGCGCGGACGAGCGAAGAGCAGATCCGCGCCGACCTCAAGGTGATCGCGCCCTATACGCGCGCGATCCGCACCTATGCGGCGACCGGCGGGCTCGAGCTCGTGCCGCCGGTCGCGGCCGAATTCGGCATGAAAGTCACGGTCGGCGCCTGGATCGACAAGAACACGGACCGCAACGAGCGCGAAATCAAGAGCGCCGTCGAGCTCGCGCACCAAAATTGGAACGTCAACGGCATCGTCGTCGGCAACGAAACGATCCTGCGCGACGAGATCAAGGTCGACCAATTGATCGAGCTGATCCAGCGCGTGAAGCGCGAAGTCTCGGTGCCGGTGACGACCGGCGAAATCTGGAACGTCTGGCTCGAGCATCCCGAGCTCGTCTCGGCCGTCGATTTCATCGCCGTCCACATCCTCCCCTATTGGGAAGGCGTGCCGGAGGAAAACGCCGCCGACGCGGCAATCCGCATTTACGAGCGGCTCCGCATCGCCTATCCCGGCAAGCGCATCGTGATCGCCGAGTTCGGCTGGCCGAGCGCCGGCTACAATCTCAAGGAAGCCGATCCCGGCACGATCGTGCAGGCGAAGATCATCCGCGATTTCGTCTCGCGCGCCGAGCAACTCGGCATCGACTACAACATCGTCGAAGCGTTCGATCAGCCCTGGAAGAGCTTCGAAGGCAGCGTCGGTCCCTACTGGGGCGTGTTCGACGCCGACCGCAGTCCGAAATTCCCGCTCTCGGGTCAAATCGTCGACCCGACCTGGCGCATGCGCGTGACCTTCGCGCTGTTCTTCGGCGTCCTCATCTCGATTCCGATCCTGTCCATCGCCGGCATCACCGCGGCGCAAGCGTTTTTGCTCGCGGTGGCCGCGCACGCGGTTGGCGCGTGGTTCGCGGTGGTGATCGACTTCTGGGTTTCGCACTATTTCGTGTTCGGCGCGGTGGTCGCGCTCGGTCTCGGCGTCGCGCTCCTGGTGCCGCTCGTGTTGATCGCGCTCAACCGGATCGATGAGCTTGCCGAAATTCTCTTCGGCCTCCGGCCGCAGCGGCTCTTGGCCGCCCGATCCGATGCGCTGCCTTCGCGCACGCCGAAGGTCTCGATCCATATTCCGGCGCACAACGAGCCGCCGGAAATGCTGAAGCAGACGCTCGATTCCGTGGCAAAGCTCGACTGGCCGGCGCTCGAGTGCATCGTCGTCGTCAACAACACGCCCGACCCCGCCCTGTGGCAGCCGGTGGAAGAGCATTGCCGGGTATTGGGCGAGCGCTTCAAGTTCATCAACGTCGACAAGCTCATCGGCTTCAAGGCGGGCGCGCTGAGGCTCGCGCTCGAGCATACCGCCGAGGATGTCGAGATCATCGGCGTGATCGACGCCGACTATGCGGTGGCGCCGAATTGGCTGAAGGATCTCGTGCCCACATTCGAGGATCCGACGGTCGGCCTCGTACAGGCGCCGCAGGATCACCGCGACGGCGGCAAGAGCGTGGTCGCGGAACTGATGAACGGCGAATATGCCGGCTTTTTCGATATCGGCATGGTGCAGCGAAACGAGGCCAACGCCATCGTCGCGCACGGCACCATGTGCCTCGTGCGCCGCGCCGCGCTACTCGACGCCGGCAACTGGTCGAGCGACACCATCTGCGAGGATACCGATCTCGGGCTCACCCTGCTTGAGCGCGGCTGGCGCGCGCATTACACCAACCGCCGCTACGGCTGGGGGCTCCTGCCCGACGGCTTCGAGGCCTATAAGAAGCAGCGCCATCGCTGGGCCTATGGCGGCATTCAGATCATCCGCAAGCACTGGCGGCGGTTTCTGCCCGGCGGCAGCTTGCTCACCACAAGGCAGCGGCTCGAATTCCTGGTGGGCTGGCTCGGCTGGCTCGGCGCCGAGACCCTTGGCGTCGCCGTCGCGCTCCTCAACATCCTGTGGGTGCCGATCGTCGTGTTCGCCGGCATCGCCATTCCCGAGCGCATTCTGACGATGCCGATCCTGGCGACGTTCATCGTCACGATCGTGCATTTCCTCGCGCTTTATCTCGCCCGCGTCGATATTCCCGCGCGCCAGGCGATCGGCGCCGCATTCGCCGCGATGGGCCTGCAGTTCACGATCGCGAAAGCGGTCGCCGACGGCCTCGTCATGGAGCATCTGCCGTTCGTGCGCACCGACAAAGGCGGCAGCCGCGCGCAGGCGCGTTTCCCGGCCCTCTTCGAAGCCGGGCTCGGCTTCCTGCTGATCGCGGGGGCGGTCCTATTGCTCGCGACCAACAAGAACCAAGTGCGCGAAATCTACATTTTCGCCGTCGTGCTCCTGGTGCAGAGCCTGCCGTTCCTGTCGGCGGCGGCGCTCGCCGCCATCGAGCGATCGGCATGGAACGACTTCGCGACCTGGCGCAAGCTCGCGACGAAGATCGCCGCGCTCATTCCCGGCCGTATTCCGCCGGCGATCCCGCCGGCGATCGCGGAATGAATTAGTTCGTCATCCCGGGCGCAGCGCGGCATGAAATGCTGCGCTGCTGACCCGGGATCTTCTTCACATCGCGATAAAATTGATCCCGGATCTGCGGCGCACCGCATCGCAAGTCGGATGTTTCCGACTTGCGAAATAAAAATCGGAAGTCAGGTATACCCGACTTCCGATGCGCTGCACCGCGTCCGGGATGACAAACAGTTTGCTCACGCCTGCAGCCGGCTCGCCACCACGTCCCAATTGATGATGTTGTCGAGCACCGCCTTGACGTGATCGGGGCGGCGGTTCTCGTAATCGAGATAGTAGGCGTGCTCCCAGACATCGATGGCGACAAGCGCCGTCTTGCCGCTGGTCAGCGGTCCGTCGCCGCCCGCGGTGTTCATGATTTCGAGCTTGCCGCCGTCCTGCGCGAGCCAGGTCCAGCCCGAGCCGAACACGATCGCCGCCGAGGCGACGATCTTGCTCTTCATCTCGTCGAGCGAGCCGAAGGTGACGCTGATCAACTCCAAGAGTCGTTTCTCGGGCGCCCGCGCGCCGCCGGGCGTGAATTGTTCCCAGTAAAGCTCGTGGTTCCAGGCCTGGCCCGCATTGTTGAAGAAGCGGCGATCCTTGTCCTTGTTCGCCTCGACGACGAGCTTCGGCAGCGTCATCGACGCGTAGGGCGTGTCCTTGGTGATGTTGTTGAGGTTGGTGTAATAGCTCGCGTGATGGCGGCCGTAATGCAGCGCGACCGTACGGGCGCCGATCACCGGCGTGAGCGCGCCCTCAGTGAACGGCAAGGGCGGCTGTTTGAAGGGACCCGAAGCGGGCGGAGTCGGCACCGGCGGAGGAGCTTGAACCTGCGCCTGGGCGATATAGGGCGTTGCAAGCGTCGCCGCGGCGGCGGCGGTCGCGACGAAGGCGCGACGATTGATCCTGGACATGACCTTCCTCCGTTTGATCGCGATCGCGGCAAGCAGGCGCACCGCCGCGAGCGGCATCGATATTCAATCGAAATCTAGAACCGGCACGGAAAACGACAAGCGAAACCCCCATCAACATTCCGCGCCAATAAAATTAGTGCAAGATCAGCGGTTTAGCCAGCGTCAATCGATCCCGGCAGCGCCGTGCGCCGGCACCGCGGCGATGCGCTGCGGTTTTTTCATCAGGAAGACAAGAAACGCGATCGGCACAGTCACGATGAGGATGAATTTGAAATCGTTCGCATAGGCCATGATCGAGGCTTGGCGCGTGACCTCGTGATTGAGCGCGGTAATGCCGAGCGGCGTCGTCAAATTCCACATCAAATAAGCGCCACCCGTCTGCAGCATGCGATTGAACGGCGTCACCTGCTCCGCGATCTCGGCGTGCAGGATCTGCGTGCTATGCACGAGCAGGTACGAGGTGATGGAAATTCCGGTCGCGCCT
>JBGPVT010000098.1:0-7095 GCA_041491825.1 Xanthobacteraceae bacterium
AGCAATGAACTGCCGCGACAAGCCCGGCGCGCCCGAGCGGTTTCAGCTCGTCAACGCCGCCGAAAGCTGCCGGATATTGTGCCGCATCATGTCGATATAGGTCGATGCCGGCCCGCCCGCCGCCGAAAGCGAGTCGGAATAGATTTTGCCGCCGATTTTCGCCCCCGTCTCGTCGGCGATCCGCTGCATCAGCCGCGGGTCGGAGATATTTTCGAGAAAAACGGCGGGAATTTTCTGCGTCTTGATTTGCCGGATGATCTTAGCGACGTCGCGCGCCGAGATCTCCGTCTCGGTCGACACGCCCTGCGGCGCGATGAACTCGAACCCGTAGGCGGCGCCGAAATAACCGAAGGCGTCGTGGCTGGTGATGATCTTCCGGCGCGCGGCGGGAATTTTCGCGATCCCTTCCTTGACCTCGGCTTCCACCGCCGCGAGCTTCGCAAGATAATCGGCGGTATTTTTCTCGTAAGTTTCCTTACCGCCGGGATCGGCGACCACAAGCGCGTCGCGGATATTCGCCACGTAAACTCTGGCGTTCGCGATCGATTGCCAGGCGTGTGGATCGACCCCCTGTTCGTGATCGTGGTCTTCGTCGGCCATCTCGCGCGGCTTGATGCCTTTGGTCGCGACCACGACGCTCGCCTTGGTGCCGGATGCCTTGATGAGCCGCTCGATCCAGCCCTCGAACTTGAAGCCGTTGACGAAGATGACCTTGGCGGCGGCGAGCTTCTTCGCGTCGGCGGGCGAGGGTTGATAGACATGGGCGTCGCCTTCGGGGCCGACGAGCAAAGTCACCGAAACGCGGTCGCCGCCGACATTCTTCACGAAGTCGCCGAGAATCGAGAAGGTCGCGACCACCGGGAGCTTTTCCTGCGCCCGCGCCGCCGCCGGTAGCGCGACCGCGATGGCTGCGTAGAGGACGGCGAAAATGCTTCGACGGATCGACATGAATGCTTTCATGGATCAGGCCTCGAGATGCCGGCCCGGCACGAAATGGCGCCGGAGGCCGCCGACCGGGCCGAGAACGACCGATACGACGTAAAAGACGCCCGCGACCAGAATGATGGCGGGTCCGGCCGCCGCACCCGAGTGATAGGAGACAAGCAGGCCGACCACGCCGGAAACGACCGCAACGGCCACGGCAATGACGATCATCGAGGTCAGATCCTTCGCCCAGAAACGCGCGGCCGCCGCCGGCAGCATCATCAATCCGACGGCGAGCAGCGTGCCCAACCCATGAAAGGCGCCGACGAGATTGAGAACCATCAGCGCGAGAAAGGCGAGATGGGTCGGCGCCCCCGCTCCGCTGACCGAGCGCAGGAAGTTCGGATCGACGCATTCGAGCACCAAGGGCCGCCACAGGACAGCGAGCGTCAACAGGCTGATCGTGGCGATCCCCGCGATCAGAATGAGCGTCGCGTCGTCGAGCGCGAGCACGCTGCCGAACAGGACGTGCAGGAGATCGATGTTCGATCCCTTGAGCGAGACGATCAGGACGCCGAGCGCGAGCGAAACGAGATAGAAGGCGGCAAGCGAGGCGTCCTCCTTCAATTCGGTCGAGCGCGCGACAAGCCCTGCGCCGAGCGCGACGGTGAAGCCCGCGACGATGCCGCCGACGGTCATCGCGAAAAGACTGAGCCCTGAGACGAGAAAGCCGACGGCGGCGCCCGGCAAGATCGCGTGCGCCATCGCATCACCCGTGAGACTCATCCGGCGCAACATCAGGAACACGCCGACCGGCGCGCCGCCGAGCGCGAGCGCGAAGGCGCCGACCAGCGCGCGCCGCATGAACTCGAATTCGACGAAGGGGGCGATCAGGAAATCGTACATGATCTCAATCTCAAGCCGCGTCGGTTTCGCAGACTTCGGCGTGGCGATCGAAGGCCTCGCACATCTGCCGCGCCTTCAGCAGGTTTTCCGCCGTGAGCACGTCCTGCGTCCGCCCCCAGGCCACGGCCTCGCGCGCGAGCAGGAGCGTCTCGGGAAATTGCGTCCGCGCGAGATCGAGATCGTGCAGTACGATCAGGATCGTTCGCCGCTCCCTATGCCAGCGGTGAATGAGATCGAGAAGATCGGAAATCGTCTTCGCGTCGAGCGAAGTGAACGGCTCGTCGAGCAAGATCAGCTGCGCGTCCTGCAGCAACAGCCGCGCGAACAGCGCACGCTGCATCTGTCCGCCCGAGAGTGTGCCGATCGTGCGGCCCTCGAAGCCCTCGAGCCCCACCGCCGAAATCGCTTTCTCGATCTCGTCGCGCTCGCGCCTTGAAATTCCGCCGAACAGGCCCGCGCGCCGCCACAGGCCCATGGCGACGAGGTCGTAAACCGTGATCGGAAACGAGCGGTCGATTTCCGCGATCTGCGGCAAGTAGGCGATGTCTCGCTTGCGGATTTGCGCGCGCTCGATCGCGCCGTCGAGCGGCCGCAGCACGCCGACGATCCCTTTCAACAGCGTGCTTTTGCCGGCACCATTCGGCCCGATGACCGCGAGCAGCACGCCGTCGGCGACGGTGCCCGTGAGATGATGCACGGCCGGATGGCGGTCGTAGCCAAGCGTGAGGTTGCGGAATTGGAGGGCTGCGGTCATTCGCGACCTCTAGACGATCGCCCAGACGACGGCGCCCCAGAGCAGCGCCGATAGAAGCGTTGCGATCGCGATCCGCTGCAGCGCCGAGAGGCGCAACAGCGAAGGCGGAATCTCGACGCGGACGCGATGATGATCGTGGGCGTGGGCTTGCATGAGCGGTGATCCCGCGGGCCGCGCTTCGGGCGGCGATCGAACAAGATATATTATATCAAATCCCCGGCGCGATACAACATATCCAAAAGCCGCATCCGGCGACGGATTCCGGCCCGACGGTGCGTTTTCTCAGAAATCTTCGCCGAGCGGCCCTTCTTTCAAGCGCGCAAGGTCGAAGCGATGAACGTCCTCGATCAGCGCGACAAAAGCGCGCGCGCCGTGATCGAGCGCGGCCTCGCCCTTGTCGAGCGTGCCGGCGGCGGCGTTACCCGCCGCACCGCTCGGGTGAAGGTCCTGCGCCATCCAGCCGAAGCCGGCGGGATGGCCCGCGCGCAGTTGCGTGAACTCGCGCTCCATCGCGACCGTCGAAGGCTTCGCGCTCGGCATCTTGGCGCGCACCGTCTCGGTCTTGAGCGCGAGCATGAGCGAAGTCTCGATCTCGCCGGCATGGATGCCGTGCAGAAGCTCCTCGTCCGAGAACAACCCCTTGGGGTAGCCAAGCCGGTGCCACGAGGTGGTGACCACCAACATGCCGAAGCGGACGCGCAAACTGCGCGCGACGATATCGATGACCGGCGAATTACCGCCGTGCGAATTGACGATGACGAGCTTCTCGACGCCCGCGCGGTGCACGCCCTCGCCGATCTCGGTCCAGGCGCGGATCGCGCTTTCGGCGGAAAGCGTCAGCGTGCCGGGAAACGCGATGTGTTCGTCCGATTTGCCGATCGCTTGCAGCGGAAGAAACGTCACCGGCAGCGACGACGGCAACAACGCCCGCGCCCGCGCGAGATAACCTTCGGCGATGAAGCTGTCGACGCCGACGGGTAGATGCGGTCCGTGCTGCTCGACGGCGGCGACCGGAAGCACGGCGATCCAACCGCCGGGGTCGCCGTCGCGGAAGTCTTCCCAGGTCATTTCGGTCCAGAAGCGCTTCGGCAACATACGGCTCGCTCGCTATAAACCGCCGCAACCTAGGGGCGGGTCGCGCCGTTCGCAAGCATGCTTCTTACGCGCTCGCGCCGGGCGCCTTCGTCGTTTACGCTAAGCGTGGGCGCCCATTCCGAAAGGAACCTTGATGGCCAACCGCATCGATCTTGCCGGCCGGATTGCCGTGGTGACCGGCGGCGCGCAGGGCATCGGCCGCGCGATCGTCGAGCGGTTGCTGGATTCCGGCGCCGCCGTCGCGATCTGGGACCGCGAGCAGGCGCTCGCCGAGGGCACCGCCTCCGAGCTCGTCGGCCGCGGCAAGGTGGAGGCCTTCGGCGTCGACGTGACGAGCTTGAAGGCGGTGGAGCACGCGCGCGACGAAACGCTCGATGCTTTCGGGCGGATCGACATCCTCGTCAACAATGCCGGCATTTCCGGCCCCAACAAGCCGACCTGGGAATATCCGCCGAAGGACTGGAACCAGGTGATCGCGATCAACCTCACCGGACCGTTTCATTGCTGCCACGCGGTCGTGCCGGGCATGATCGCGCGGAAATACGGCCGTATCGTCAACGTCGCCTCGATCGCGGGCAAGGAGGGAAATCCGAACGCGCCCGCGTATTCCGCGTCGAAGGCGGGCCTGATCGCGCTCACCAAGTCGCTCGGCAAGGAGCTTGCGCAATACGACATCGCGGTGAATTGCGTGACGCCGGCCGCCGCCAAGACCGCGATCTTCGCGCAAATGACGCAAGAACACATCGATTACATGCTGTCGAAGATTCCGCGCGGCCGCTTCGTCGCCGTCGAGGAAATCGCGGCGACGGTCGCCTTCGTCGCCTCCAGCGATTGCTCCTTTACGACCGGCGCGGTGTTCGATCTTTCCGGCGGCCGCGCCACCTATTGACGGCCGCGGACGATGCGCAAAAGCGTTTCCAGGGGCGCTCGGCTTTTGCCCGCGGCAACCGGTCCGCGAGCCCGGCTTGCCGGCATCGGGCTGATGTGCGCGGCCGTGTTCTGCTTCGCCCTCCTCGACACGACGGCGAAAGTGCTGATCCACCACATGCACATACTCGAGGTCGTGTGGGCTCGCTACGCCAGCCATTTTCTACTCTCGTTCTTGTTCATCAATCCGTGGACGACGCCGCGTCTCCTGAAGACCAAGCGCCCGTGGCTGCAGATCGGCCGCTCGACGCTGCTCCTGCTTTCGACCGCCTTCAATTTTTTCGCGCTCCGATATCTGCAACTCGATCAGACCTCGGCGATCGGCTTCACCATGCCGTTTTTCGTCGCACTTTGCGCCGGCCCGATGCTCGGCGAATGGATCGGCCCGCGCCGCTGGATCGCGATCCTCGTCGGTTTCGCGGGCGTCCTGCTCGTCACCCGGCCCGGCGCCGGCGGAATCCATCCCGCCGCCATTCTCTCGGTGCTGAGCGCGCTGTGCTACGCGCTCTACAGTCTTTTGACGCGCGTGTTGGCGGCCTATGATTCGACCGCGACGACGGTTTTCTATTCCGCGCTTGTCGGCATGCTGGTGACCACGATCCCGCTGCCGCTGGTGTGGACGACGCCCGCCAATCCGTGGCTCATCGCCGGCATGGTTGCGACCGGCGCCAGCGGCTGGATCGGCCATTTGTTCCTGACCATGGCGCACCGGCGCGCGCCCGCGCCGATTCTGGCGCCGTTCATGTACACGCAGATCGTTTGGATGATCGCGGCCGGATTCCTCGTGTTCGGCGATGCGCCGAATGTCTGGACGCTTGCGGGCGTCGCGGTCGTGATCGTGTCCGGGCTTTATCTCTTGTACCGCGAGAAACGGATGCGGGCCGAAGATGCCCTCAAAGCGCAGGTCAGCGAGTGACTATTCCGCCGCCGAGCGCTTCGCCGCGTGCAGCGGCGCAAGCCCGTTCAACTGGGCGATCGCATCGACCAGGAGCGGCACGTTCTCGCCGCCATAGCCCATGCTTTCCGCCGCCGCGTAGGAATTCTTGACCGCGGCCGCGAGCGCGTTGGCGATGCCGCTAGCGTTGCCGAGATTGGCGACGTAGCGCATGTCCTTGTGCGCGTTTCGGAGCGCGAATTTGTGCGACTCGCGGTTTCCCTCGAGCGCGTAGCCCATGAAGGTCTGGTAGAAGCCGCAATCCATGCGGCCGCCGCGGATCACCTTGTCGAATGTCTTCGGCTCGATCCCGGCCTTGCGTCCGAGCGCGAGCGCCTCGGCGTAAATCGCGCCGTAGCCCATGGCGAGGAAGTTGTTGATAAGCTTGATGGCGTGGCCGGCGCCGACCGGCCCGACATGATTGATGGTGTCGGCGAAGCAGGAAAGAATCGGCTTCACCTTCTCGAACGTCGCGGCATCGCCGCCCATCATGACGCCGAGCTTGCCCTCTTCCGCCTCCTTCGGCGTGCGCGCAAGCGGCGCATCGCAAAATACGACGCCGCGCGCCGCGAGTTCCTCGGCGAGCGCGCGTGTGAGCGTCGGCTCCGAAGTGGACGTATCGATCACGATCGTCCCTTTCTTCGCGCCCGCCGCCACCCCCTCCTTGCCGCGCATAAGCGCCTCGACCTCGGCCGCGCCCGTCACGCAGAGGAAAATCACCTCGCTCTTCTCGGCAAGTTCCTTCGCCGAGCGCACCTCGACGGCACCGCGCTTGACGAGATCCTCGATCGGCGCGCGGTTCTTGTGGCCGAGAATCGTGAGGGGGTGGCCCTTCTCGACGAGGTTCTTCGCCATGCCGTGGCCCATCAGGCCGACGCCGACAAAACCGATCCGCTCCTTGGCCATCGTTATTCTCCCGAAATTCGTAAACTTCTATTCCTTCACCGCGCCGGTCATCGCCGACACATAGTGCTCGACGAAAAAGGCATAGAGCACCACGAGCGGCAAGGAGCCTGCGAGCGCGCCCGCCATCAGCGAGCCCCAGCGATAGATGTCGCCGTCGACGAATTCGTTCACGATCGCGACCGGCACCGTTTTATGGCTCGTCGACGAGATGAAGGTCAGCGCGTAGATGAACTCGTTCCAGCAGAGCGTGAAGCAGAAGATGAAAGCGGAGATCAGCCCCGGCACGGCGAGCGGCAGGACGATCTTGGTCAGGATTTGCCAGCGGCTGGCGCCATCGATCAGCGCGCACTCCTCGAGCTCGAACGGGATGGTCTTGAAATAGCCCATCAACAGCCAGGTCGAAAACGGGATCAGAATCGTCGGATAGGTGAGGATCAGCGCGAACGGCGTGTCGAACAATCCGTACTGAAAGACGACGGTGGAGAGCGGAATGAACAGGATCGAGGGTGGAATGAGATAGGCGAGGAAAATCGCGCCGCCCACCCATTGCGCGCCCTTGTAGCGGAGCCGCACGATCGCATAGGCCGCGAGCACACTCGCCACGATCGACAGAACCGTCGCGCACATGGCAATCATCATGGTGTTCCAG
>JBGPVT010000099.1:0-7069 GCA_041491825.1 Xanthobacteraceae bacterium
CCGGAGAATACGCATGGCGCAGATCCGCGCGATTGTGTTCCTTCTTGCGTTCGTCTTTGCCGGCTCCCCGGCGTTAGCCCAGCAACAGCCGCCGGGCACCTATTCCTCCAATGAGCTGGTCGACGCCGGTCACCGCTTTTTCGGCTCCGTATCGCGCGACCTTGCGCTCGTGATCGAAAAGGCCTTCAGCCAGTGGGGCCAGCCGAACGGCTATATCCTTGGCCAGGAAGCCTCGGGCGCGATCACCGTGGGCCTCCGCTACGGCGAAGGCACGCTCTATACCCGCAACGCCGGCGACATGAAGGTCTATTGGCAAGGCCCTTCGCTGGGCTTCGATCTCGGCGGCGATGGCGCCCGCACCATGATCCTGGTCTACAGCATGCCGCGCGTGGACTCGATCTTTCAGCGTTTCGTCGGCATATCGGGCTCCGCCTATTTCATCGGCGGCTTCGGCGCCACCGCCCTATCCTGGGACCGCATGGTGCTGGTGCCGATCCGTTCCGGCGTCGGCCTGCGACTGGGCGCCAATATCGGCTATCTGAAGTTCACGCCGCAGGCGACCTGGAACCCGCTCTGAGGCGCCCCTGGCGCCGACCTCGGGCGGGAAGCCTCCCGCCTTCATTCCGGGCAGCGAAAGGTCGTAATTCGGCTTCCCGCTAAGGTTAATTTTTGGTTAAGCTGGTCTTCCAAACAGGCGTGTGTCATCCAGTGAACGACGTTCCAGTTCATCGCGTGAGGCCAGTGACGTGATCGAGTCGATCATGTTTTTCGCTCTCGGCTTTTTGGCCGCGAGCCTTGTCGCACTCATCCTGCTTTCGGCTGTCTGGCACCGGGCGGTGAGGCTCACCACCAAGCGCATCGAAGGCGCGATCCCCGTTTCGATGGCCGAGATTCAGGCCGACAAGGATCAGCTGCGCGCCGAATTCGCGATGTCGACGCGCCGGCTCGAGACGAGCGTCGAGCAGCTGAAACTCAAGACCACCGAACAGTTCGCCGAGATCGGCCGCAAGAACGAGACGATCCGCCACTTGAAGGTGCAGGCCGAGGAAAAATCGGCGCTGGCGGCTTCCCTCGAGGCGCAGGAAAAGACGCTGCGCGAAAAGCTGAAAAGCACCGAGGAAGAGTTCGCGCTGAAATCGAAGGAACTGCACGAAGCCGAAGCCGAGCTCCGCACGAAGGCCACGGAAATGGCGCAGCTCGCCCGCGCGCTCGCCGACAAGAGCGCCGAATCCGACAGCCGGGCGACGGAGATCAAGTCGCTGGAAGGCCAATGCGAGAACCTGAAGGGTCGCATCGCCAACCTCGAGCGCGAGATCGCGAGCACCGAGGAGCGGATGGTCGACGAACGCGGCAAGGTCGATCACACCTCCCGCACGCTCGCCGACGAGCGCAACCGGGCTGACACGCTCACCCGCCGCGTCGCCGAGATGGAAGACCGCACCGCCGAGGGCCGGCAGCAAGCGGAATCCTTGTCGCGCAACATCGCCAATCTCGAAGCCGAGGCGAGGCGGCAGGCGGAACTCGCCGCCCAGCGCGAGACCGAAGTCACCGGCCGTCTCGCCCAGCGCGAGGCGGAGTTGATCGAATCCCGCCGCGAAATCGAGGTCAATCGCGCGCAAGCGGCAGCACTTCACCGCGAGATCGAAAGCGCCACGCGCTCCTACAACGCCACCATCGAGGCG
The DNA here is from genome assembly GCA_041491825.1 of Xanthobacteraceae bacterium. Classification (GTDB taxonomy): domain Bacteria; phylum Pseudomonadota; class Alphaproteobacteria; order Rhizobiales; family Xanthobacteraceae; genus Palsa-892. The sequence goes on from JBGPVT010000099.1 coordinate 1,683, forward strand.
CTGAAGGCCGAGAAATCGCTGAACGAGGGCGCGCTCGCCCAAGTGCGTGAAGACCGCGACCGGCTGCAGCAGGAGGTCGCGACGCTGAAGCAGCAGGCCGAATCCTCCTGGGCCAGCGAACGGGTCGAGAGCGCGCTGCTGCGCGAGCGCATCAATGACGTCGCCGCAGAAGTGGTGCGGCTCGCGACAAATTTGGAAGGCAGCGCGTCGCCGATCCAGCGCATCCTCGATCAACCCACGACCCAGCCCGCGCGTCAGAACGGCGGCGGCAGCAAGCACGGCGCCGCCGAAACGAATGGCGGCGACCGCCCGCTGACGCTGGCCGAGCGCATCCGTGCGCTGCAATCGCGCTCCGGCCGCACCTGAGCTGAGATCGCTTCCGGGCTTGTTTCCGCAGCACTTTCCGGACTAGATTTTCCACCTTCGCGTTTCACGCGCGATCCGCCGGAGAAGGCGGGCGCCGAACCCTGCCCTCGTTCGAGGGAACTTGCGGCAGCGTTCTCAACCCAAAGAGCCGGGGCTTTTGCCTCGCGGGAGAATGTCATGCGCCTGCCGTTTCGTGCGGCGGCCTTCGCGATCGCATTCGCGCTCGCCGCTTCCATTCCGCCTTCGCCTTCCGGCGCGCAGAGCGGGGCCGTCGTCGTCTTCGCCGCCGCGAGCCTGAAAGGCGCCCTCGACGAGATCGCCGCCGGCTGGACGGCGAAGTCCGGCGTCGAGGTCAAGACGAGCTATGCCGCGAGCCCGGCGCTGGCGAAGCAGATCGAGGAAGGCGCGCCGGCCGATTTGTTCATCTCCGCCGACCTCGACTGGATGGATTACGTCGACAAGAAGAACCTCGTGCAGGCCGGCACGCGCGGCAATCTGCTCGGCAACTCCATCGTGCTGGTCGCTGCCAAAGACTGGACGAAAGGCAACGTCAAGATCGAGCCAAATTTCCCGCTCGCCGGCCTGCTTGGCGACGGGCGGCTCGCGATCGCGAACGTCGCAGCCGTGCCCGCGGGCAAATACGGCAAGGCAGCGCTGGAAAAGCTCGGCGTGTGGAATTCGGTCGCGAACAAGGTGGCGGAATCCGAAAACGTGCGCGCAGCGCTCGCGCTCGTCGCCCGCGGCGAAGCGCCGCTTGGCATCGTCTATCGCACCGACGCCACCGCCGAGCCCGGCGTAAAGATCCTCGGCACGTTTCCCGAGGACAGTCATCCGCCGATCGTTTATCCCGTTGCCCTCCTCGTGAATTCGAAAGGCGTGCGCGCCGAGGAATTCTTGCGCTACCTCGCCGGCTCCGAAGCAAGCACCGCCTTCGAGAAGAACGGCTTCATCGTGCTCGCACGCCGTACGTCGAGCTGATGGACTGGTTTCATTTTTCGCCGGACGAGTGGGACGCGATTCGCCTGAGTCTCAGGGTCGCGACCGTCGGCACGCTCGCGAGCCTGCCGGCGGGGCTGCTTGCCGCCTACGCCCTCGCGCGCTGGCGCTTTCCCGGTAAGATCCTCTTCGACGGCTTGGTGCATCTGCCGCTGGTGCTGCCGCCGGTCGTCACCGGTTATCTTCTGCTCATCCTGTTCGGCCGCCGCGGACCGATCGGCGCCTTTCTCGATTCGACCTTCGGCATCGTCTTGTCGTTCCGCTGGACGGGTGCGGCGCTCGCCGCCGCGGTAATGGGCTTTCCGCTCCTGGTGCGTGCGATCCGCCTTTCCTTCGAAGCCGCCGATCGCCGCCTCGAGGACGCCGCGCGCACGCTCGGCGCCAACGGCCTCCTCGTTTTTCTCACCGTGACGCTCCCCTTGGCACTCCCGGGGATTCTCGCCGGCCTCGTGCTCGCTTTCGCCAAGGCGCTCGGCGAATTCGGCGCCACCATCACCTTCGTTTCCAACATTCCGGGCGAGACCCGCACGTTGCCGACCGCGATCTACACCTACACGCAAGTGCCGGGCGGCGACGCCAATGCAGCACGCCTCGCCGCCGTCGCCATCGTGCTTTCGCTCGCGGCCCTCGTCGTCTCCGAGCTTCTCTCGCGCCGGATCGCCGCGCGCATCGGAGGCTGAGCGATGTTCGACGTGACGGTGCGAAAAATATTGGGCGATTTCGTCCTCGACGCCCGCTTCCGGAGCGAGGCGGCGGTGACCGCCCTCTTCGGCCCTTCCGGCGCCGGCAAGACCAGCATCGTCAACGCGATCGCGGGTTTGCTCACGCCCGAGCGCGGCCGCATCGCGGTCGGGGAATCGCTTCTGTTCAATTCAGAAAATGGCACCGACATTCCGGTACATCGCCGCCGCGTGCGCGTCGTCTTTCAGGAAAGCCGGCTGTTCCCGCATCTCAGCGTGCGGCAGAACCTCGTCTACGGCCGCTGGATCGCCGGGCGCGCGGGCGGGAATCTTGATGAGATCGTGCGATTGCTGGGCCTCGAAGATTTGCTGTCGCGCCGTCCACGCTCGCTTTCGGGCGGCGAGCGCCAGCGCGTCGCCATCGGCCGCGCGCTGCTTGCCGATCCGATGGCGCTTCTGCTCGACGAGCCGCTTGCCTCGCTCGATGAAGCGAGAAAGCGGGAGATTCTGCCCTATCTCGAAAAACTCGTGGGCGCGGCGAGAATTCCGATCCTCTATGTCAGCCACGCACGCGAGGAAATCGAGCGGCTCGCCGGCACCGTGGTGACGCTCGACGGCGGCCGCGTGAAATCGGTCGAGGAAATCAAGCGCTAGAGCATAATCCCGAAAAAGCCTGCCCCGGACTTGATCCGGGGTGGGAACCGGTTTTCGGACAAGATCATGCTCCAGATTTAACGCGCGACGCGCACCAGCAGCTTGCCGAAGTTCTTGCCCTTCAGGAGGCCGATGAAGGCTTCCGGCGCTTTTTCCAGGCCCTCGACCACGTCCTCGCGGTATTTGATCTTGCCCTCGCGCAGCCACTGGCTCACGTCGCGCTGGAAGTCCTTTTCCTGCGCCGCGAAATCCCACACGATGAAGCCGCGCATGGTGAGCCGTTTGCGCAAGATCGCGCCCATCAGCATCGGCGTGCGGTCGGGCCCCGGCGGCAGCGCCGTGTCGTTGTAATGCGCGACGATGCCGCACACCGGCACGCGCGCGAAGTCGTTCAGGAGCGGAAACACCGCGTCCCACACGGCGCCGCCGACATTCTCGAAATAAACGTCGATGCCGTTGGGGCAAGCCTCTTTCAGTTTTGCCGCCATGTCCGGCGCACGGTGATCGACCGCCGCGTCGAAGCCGAGTTCCTTCACGAGGTAATCGCACTTGTCCTTGCCGCCGGCGATGCCGACGGCGCGCGCGCCCTTGATCTTGGCGATCTGGCCGACAACCGAGCCCACCGGCCCCGCCGCCGCCGCGACCACCACCGTCTCCTTCGGCTTCGGCTGGCCGATGGTGAGAAGGCCCGTATAGGCGGTCATGCCCGGCATGCCGAGAACGCCGAGTGCGGTCTGCGCCGGCACCTGCTTCGGATCGAGCTTGCGGAGCCCCATCCCTTTCGAAAGCGCGTATTGCTGCCAGCCGTCATAGGAAAGCACGATGTCGCCGGGCTTGTAGTCCTTGTGCTTGGACGCGGCGACCTCGCTCACCGTGCCGCCCACCATCACCTCGCCGGGCTCGACGGGCTTGGCGTAGGACTTCGTCGCGCTCATGCGCCCGCGCATGTAGGGATCGAGCGAAAGCCAAAGCGTCTTCAGCAACATCTCGCCTTCGCCCGGCTCGCGCAGCTCGCTCTCGGCGAGCTTGAAATTGGCGGGCTTCGGCTCTCCCTCGGGACGCGAGGCGAGCAAAATCTGTTTGTTCTTGACGGCAGGCATTTTCGGCTCCCGGTTATTCTTTGATCGTCGTCGAGACGTTGCGGTCGTTCTTCGGCAGGACGAGCGGGGGATAAGAGGCGTAGGCGTCCATCTTCCGATAGACGTCGTTCAGAATGCAATCGAAATTGAAGGTCGGAAACGTGCGCTTCAGCGCCGCGATGGTGATCGAGCGATTATCCATCGGAAAGCAGAGCTTCGAGAGCCTCTTCGCGCCCGCGGGTGAGACGGCGTAGCCGCAGGTGCCGAAGCAGTTGTTGAGCCGGTAGGCGCTCGCGGGCTTCGCCGAACGCACGAAATCCTTCAGCGTCTGCTCGCTCGGATATTGCGGCGAGAAGGCGATCGCCGAGCTCATGCCGCTGGCGATCTCGATGTCGAGGATCGAATCGGTGTTGTAGCCGAAGGTGAGGTACTCCCAGCTCTCGAGTCCCGCGAGTAGCTTCGAAAATGCTTCGTTGAAGTCGTTCCGCACCGCCGCGTCGTCCTCGAATACGAGGATCGCCTCGCCCTTCTCGATGCATAGTTGCCACAGGCGAAAATGCGAGACGGCGCAGCCGATCGAGCCCTTGGTGAATTTCTTGCCGGGCAGCACGATCTTCATCTTGACGGCCTCGTCCTCGCTCAAGGCGGCGCCGTCGCAGGCTTCATAACGCCGGAAGTCGATCCGGCTGCCGCCGTTCCGTTTCAGAAAATTTTCGAACTTCTGCGGCTCGCGCGCGAGATTGATGACGAAATTTTCCATTTCCGGATTCTGCTGCCTTAGCCTTGCGCGCGTAGCGGCTCGACTGCCTTCGGCGCCGCGGCGATTCCAGCTTGTGCGCCGGTGAAAAGATGCGCGATCGCGTTCGCATAGTATTCCAGCAAGATCAGTTCGTTGGGATTGACGTGATAGCTGCCTTCCTCTTCCACTAAGATGTTGCGGTCCGTCAACACACGCAGGCCAATATCGATCGCATAATCGCGGTCGGCGCGCGGAATATGGACATAAGCTCCCGAAGCCTCCAGCCGGTGGATCAGGACCGAAACCCGCTCCTTGATTTCCAGTAGCGTAAGCGCATCCGCGCCGGCTTGGACCATGGCAGTGGAGACAAGCGATACGGGCAGCGCCGGCACCACTCGGCCCACGGCCGTCATCAATTTGTGGCCGAGCCGCTCGATCTCGGCATGGCGCGCTTCCGGCGTCATCGTTCGAAAATCGATTCCTCGTTCGGCAAGATACGCCCGCAGCGATATCGGCTCGCCGAAACTCACGCAGGTATAGCCGAAGCGATGCCAATGGCCGCGGACGGCCATCCACAGATGCTCGAAAAAATACCGCGCGAAGCTGAACGCATTGACACCAAAGGCGGGCTTCGTTCCCGGCTCGGCACTGGCGGCGGCGGTCAGTAGACGATCCTCGAGCACGCGATCGTAGTTGAGGCCGACCGGCACGAACATCACGTCCCGCGGGCCCTGCGGATCGAAGCCGGAAACCATGTAGCTCAAGAGACCAAGTTTCGGCGGGCGCAAGCGGCCGTCGCGGCTCAAGCCGCCTTCGGGAAACACCGCCTGCACGACGCCGGCGCTCGTCGCCATATGGACGTAGCGCGCGAGC